>DATKLW010000001.1:0-21828 GCA_035542215.1 Thermoanaerobaculia bacterium
CGTCTTGCCGAGGTTCGCGTTCTCCGTGTCGACGTAGAAGAAGACGTTCGGGGCCACCTGCCCGCCGAGGATGATCCTGGCCCGGCGGACGAGCATGTTCTGCTGGAACCCGCCCGAATCGGTGTTCGTCGCGTTCGCGACCTCCTGCCAGTCCGCCTGCGCCTGCAGCAGGAGACCCACCTTGAAGTTCACGTCATCGTTGACCTTGATGACGGCTTGAGCGCTCGCGACCGCGGGCAGCAGGGCAACCGCCAGAGCCAGGGCGATCAGAGGTATCCGAGAAGTCAGGAATTTTGAACGCAAGCCTTCCTCCTTAAATGTCAGCGCGCCAAAAAACGGCACCGGTAGAGACGCATCTGTATGGAAACGATAGTCACTTGGTTGAATCCGCGTCAACTGTAATCTCTGTCGAGACATGATCTCTTTTGTGGCGGGTTTCTCCGGGGTGTTAACGCTCGTTTAGGTTTCCGCTTGACATCCGAACGGCTTCTGAAAGACTTCCGTCAGATTTAAGACGATTCGGGGGGAGTCAGCGTCCGCGAAAGCTCGGCGAGCAGGCGATGTGATTCCGGAAACGCGCTCGCGGCCGCCGCGAGGGCACCAGGGTAAGTTCAACCGGCCTCAGGCCGTACGACAGGGAGGAATGGGATGAGCACAGCGGCACCCGCGGATTCCGGAAACCGGATCATCAGCTCCGCCGAGGAGCGACGCGTCATCATCGCGTCGTCGGTCGGCACCGTCTTCGAGTGGTACGACTTCTACCTCTACGCGATCCTGGCGCCGTTCTTCGCGGCGCTCTTCTTTCCGCCGGGCAACCAGACGGCGGCCCTCCTCGGCGCGTTCGGGGCCTACGCCGCCGGCTTCCTCGTTCGGCCGTTCGGCGCCCTGATCTTCGGCCGCGTCGGCGACCTCGTCGGCCGGAAGTACACGTTCCTCGTCACGATCTCGGTCATGGGCCTGTCGACCGTCCTCGTCGGCTTCCTGCCGACCTACCAGTCGATCGGTTTCTCGGCCGCGTTCCTCCTCGTCGCGCTGCGCCTCGCCCAGGGCCTCGCGCTCGGCGGCGAGTACGGGGGCGCCGCGACGTACGTCGCCGAGCACGCTCCGGACCACCGCCGCGGCTACGCGACGAGCTGGATCCAGACGACGGCCACGGTCGGCATGCTCGTGTCTCTCGTCATCATCCTCATCTGCCGCGTGAGCATGAGCGCCGACGCCTTCAAGCTCTGGGGCTGGCGCATCCCGTTCTGGCTCTCGATCCCGCTCCTCATCATTTCGATCTACATCCGGTTCAAGCTGCAGGAATCACCGATCTTCCAGCGCATGAAGGCCCAGGGGAAGCGCTCGAAGTCGCCCATCAAGGACAGCTTCTTCAAGTACCCGAACAACAAGTACGCGGCCCTCGCGCTGTTCGGCGCGACCGCGGGCCAGGGCGTCGTCTGGTACACGGGTCAGTTCTACGCGCTGTTCTTCATCCTGATCTACCTCAAGCTCGACTTCGTCTCGACCTACCTGCTGATCGGCCTCTCCCTCCTGATCGGCACGCCGTTCTTCCTCGTCTTCGGTTCGCTGTCGGACAAGATCGGCCGCAAGAAGATCATCCTTGCGGGTTGTCTCATCGCCGCCCTCACGTACATCCCGCTCTTCAAGGGCCTGACGCACTACATCAACCCGGACCTCGAGACCTACCAGGCGAACACGAAGATCTCCGTCGCGGCGACCAACTGCAGCTTCCACCTCTTCGTGATGCCGACGACCGTCTTCACGCCCTGCGACAAGGTCAAGGACTACCTCGGCAAGAACGGTCTCTCGTTCGAGTCGGTTCCGGCCGAGAGCGGCAAGGACGTCGTGACGACGATCGGGAATCTCCCGCCGATCGAGGGCTGGGATGCCGCCAAGTTCGCCGGCGCCATGAAGGCGACGAACTACCCGACGAAGGCCGACCATGCGAAGGTCAACTGGTTCATGGCCGAGCTGATCCTCGTCATCATGCTGGTCTACGTCACGATGGTGTACGGCCCGATCGCGGCGTTCCTCGTGGAGCTGTTCCCGGCGAACATCCGGTACACGTCGATGTCGCTTCCGTATCACATCGGAAACGGGTGGTTCGGCGGCATGCTCCCGCTCATCGCGACGGCCTGGGTCGCGGAATCGGGCAGCATCTACCAGGGCCTCTGGTACCCGATCATCGTGGCGGCAATGACGGTCGTCGTCGGCGCCCTCTTCCTGCGCGAGACGAAGGACGTCAAGATCCACGAAGAGGTCTGACGCTCCGATCCCTGGGCTTTCATCGGGCCGGGCGGGTTCTCCCGCCCGGCCCTTTTCCTTCGGAGAACCTTCGCGCCGGGGCGCCGCCCGGGGGATCGCCGACACTAGACTTCGCACACCGCGCGCCGCCGGCCGGCACGCGCTAGGGAGGACAGGACCATGAGCTCTGTGGCGCCCGCGGATACCGGGAAACGGGTCATCACTTCTGCCGAGGAACGGCGCGTCATCGTCGCGTCGTCGGTCGGCACCGTCTTCGAGTGGTACGACTTCTACCTCTACGCGACCCTCGCCCCGTTCTTTGCGACGCTCTTCTTCCCTTCAGGGAACGCCACGGCGGCCCTCCTGTCGGCCTTCGTCACGTACGCGGCGGGCTTCCTCGTGCGGCCGTTCGGCGCCCTGATCTTCGGCCGCGTCGGCGACCTCGTCGGACGGAAATACACGTTTCTCGTGACGATCGGCGTCATGGGCGGCGCGACGGCGGCCGTCGGCTTCCTCCCGACGTTCAAGTCCGTCGGATGGCTCGCGCCCGCGATGCTCGTCATCCTCCGCCTCCTCCAGGGCCTCGCCCTCGGCGGCGAGTACGGCGGCGCCGCGACGTACGTCGCCGAGCATGCTCCCGACCACCGCCGCGGCTACGCGACGAGCTGGATTCAGACGACGGCGACCGTCGGCTTCTTCCTCGCGCTCGCCGTCATCGGCATCGCGCGCTGGGCGATGAAGCCGGCGGACTTCGGCAGCTGGGGCTGGCGCATCCCGTTCATCCTGTCTCTCGTCCTTCTCGCGATTTCGATCTACATCCGGCTCAAGCTCCAGGAGTCGCCGATCTTCCAGCGCCTCAAGGCGCAGGGGAAGCGCTCGAAGTCGCCCATCAAGGACAGCTTCTTCAAGTACCCGAACAACAAGTACGCGGCCCTCGCGCTGTTCGGCGCGACCGCGGGCCAGGGCGTCGTGTGGTACACGGGTCAGTTCTACGCGCTCTTCTTTCTCATGATCACGCTCAAGATGGACTGGCTCACGGCCTACGGGCTGATCGCGCTGTCCCTGATCATCGGAACGCCGTTCTTCATCCTCTTCGGCGCGCTCTCCGACAAGATCGGCCGCCTCAAGATCATCCTCGCGGGCTGCGCGCTCGCGGCGATCACGTACATCCCGCTCTTCAAGGGCCTGACGCATTACGGGAACCCGGCCCTCGAGAGATACCAGGACGCGACGCCGATCAGCGTCGCGGGCGCGAACTGCCAGATGCACATCTTCGTCACTCCGTTCACGAAGTTCTCCGCCTGCGACAAAGCCCAGGATTTCATGTCCAAGAACGGCCTTTCCTTCCTGACGCTTCCGGCGCAATCGGACGACGTCGTCATCGAGGTCGGCAGCATCGAGATCAGAGGCTACGACGAGGCGAAGCTCAAGGACGCCTTCAAGGCAACGGGCTATCCGAGCCCGGCGTTCAAGAAGGACGACATGAACTACGGGATGGTCCTCCTGATCCTCGTCATCATGGTCCTCTACGTGACCATGGTGTACGGGCCGATCGCGGCGTTCCTCGTCGAGCTCTTCCCGGCGAACATCCGCTACACGTCGATGTCGCTTCCGTACCACATCGGCAACGGATGGTTCGGCGGGATGCTCCCGCTCATCGCAACGGCCTGGGTCGCCGCGTCGGGCAACATCTACCAGGGCCTGTGGTATCCGATCATCGTCTCCGTCATCACGGTCGTCGTCGGCGGCCTGTTCCTGAAGGAGACCAAGGACGTCAAGATCCACGAAGAGATCTGAAGAGAAAATCTCCTGAGAAGGTGACTGGGGCCGGGCGGGTCATTCCGCCCGGCCTCTTTCTTTCCTGCCCGAAAGCGGGCGCGAAAACGCCGTTAGACTCGCGGCGTGCGCGAAATGCCGGCCGTCCGCCTCTCCCCCTTTCTGAGGAGTTTTCTCCGGTCCGAGGCTCTCTCCGGCATCCTTCTCCTGGCCGCGGCGGTCGCCGCGATCGCCCTCGCGAACTCGCCGTTCAAGGACGCCTACCACCACGCGGCCCACCTCCCGATCCGCTTCGGGACCGGCGCGCTCGCCGTCGACGCGACGCTCGCGCACGCGATCAACGACGGCCTCATGGCCCTCTTCTTCCTCGTCGTCGGGCTCGAGATCAAGCGCGAGTTCCTGACGGGCGAGCTGTCGGGCAGGGGGGCGGCGATCCTGCCCGTCGCGTCCGCCTGCGGCGGGGCTGCCGTTCCTGCCGTGATCTACGCCGCCTTCAACGCCGGGACGCCCGCCGCGCATGGCTGGGGGATTCCGATGGCGACGGACATCGCGTTCGCCGTGGGCGTCCTCGCGCTCCTCGGACGGCACGTAGCGCCCGTGTTCAAGGTCTTTCTGACGGCCGTCGCGGTCGTCGATGATCTCATCGCAGTCCTCGTGATCGCGTTTTTCTACACGTCGGGCCTCGACCTGCGCGCGCTCGCGGTGGTGGCAGCCGCGTTTGCGATCCTCCTCGCCCTGAACCGTGCAGGCGTGCGGGCCCTCGCGCCGTACCTCCTCGTGGGCGCCGTGCTCTGGGCGGCGATGGCGAGGTCAGGCGTCCACGCGACGATCGCGGGCGTGCTCCTCGCGATGGCGATCCCCGCGACCGGCGCTGAGACGTCGCCCCTCCGCCGGCTCGAACACGCGCTTCACCCGTGGGTCGCGTACGGGATCATGCCGGTCTTCGCGCTCGCGAACGCCGGCGTGACGATTCCGCCGGGGCAGGCGGGCGACATGCTCGCGTCCCCGATCGCCCTCGGAATCGCCCTCGGCCTCTTCTTCGGGAAGCAGGTCGGGATCTTCGGGACCGCGTTCGTCCTCGGGCGCCTGGGGATCGGCGCGCTGCCGGGCGGCGCGAGGGGTCGCCGCTCCCTCTGGGGCGTCGCGCTCCTCGGCGGGATCGGGTTCACGATGTCCCTCTTCGTGAGCGGTCTCGCGTTCCGCGTCGAGGAGATGACCGACGTGTCGAAGGCCGCGATCCTCGCGGGCTCGTTGATATCGGGTCTCGCCGGCGCGGCCGTTCTCGCGAGCGTGCCGGCGCCGGTGGCGGGAGACGAGGTCGCCGGTTAGACTCCAAAACCGGCGATGGCCATCTTCGGGAAAAGCTCGCAAGGCCCAGCGCCCGCGGGTCGCGGCGAGCCGGCGCGCGGGCCGTCCGTCATCGGGCCTCACATCCGTGTCCAGGGCGAGCTTCTCGGCGACGAGGATGTCCTGGTCGAAGGCCGCGTGGAGGGCAAGGTCCTTCTCGCGCGCGAGTTCCGCGTCGCCACCGGCGCCATCGTCGTCGCGGACGTGCACGCCGCCACCGTCGTCATCGCCGGGCAGGTCACCGGCGACGTGAGCGCCACCGAGCGCGTCGAGATCCTGCCGTCCGGGTCCCTCGAAGGAAACATCCGTGCCCCGAAAGTCGCTGTCGGCGAAGGGGCGCGGTTCAAGGGGAGCGTCGACATGAGCGCCGGGTCCCCGCCCGGCGACGGCGCGCCTCGCTGACACGAAAGGAAACTCCGCACATGGCTTCGTCCACTCCCGTCCACGGCAACTGGATTGCCGGCAAGCACGTTCCCGCCCGCGGCGGGCGGACCTTCGAGAACCGCAACCCGGCCGACGTGACCGACCTCATCGGCCGCTTCGCGGACTCCGACGAGCGCGACGTCAAGGACGCCGTCGACGTCGCGTCCGACGCGTTCAAGACGTGGCGCCTCGTCCCCGGTCCGCAGCGCGGCGAGATCCTCTACCGGCTCGGAGAGATCCTCCGCGACCGCAAGGAGCAATACGCCCGCGACATGACGCGTGAGATGGGCAAGGTCCTCAAGGAGGCCCGCGGCGACGTCCAGGAGGCCATCGACATGGCGTTCCTGATGGGCGGCGAGGGCCGCCGCCTGCACGGCCAGACGACTCCGTCCGAGCTCCCGAACAAGTTCGCGATGTCCATGCGCGCGCCGATCGGCGTCTGCGCGTTCATCACGCCGTGGAACTTCCCGATGGCGATCCCGGCCTGGAAGTCCACGGCCGCGCTCGTCTGCGGAAACACCGTGGTCATCAAGCCCGCGACGGACACGCCGCTCTCCGTCGTGAACTTCGCGAAGGCGCTCGAGGATGCGGGCCTCCCGCCGGGTGTCTTCAACGTCGTCACGGGCTCGGGTTCGAAGGTCGGGAACCCGCTCCTCAGGGACCCGCGCGTGAAGGTCGTGTCGTTCACGGGCTCGACGTCCGTGGGGCGGGCGATCAACGAGGCTTGCGCGCCGACGTTCAAGCACGTGCACCTCGAGATGGGCGGCAAGAACCCGATCATCGTGATGGACGACGCGAACCTCGAGCTCGCGGTGGACGGCGCGATCTGGGGCGCGTTCGGGACGAGCGGCCAGCGCTGCACGGCCTCGTCGCGCCTCCTCGTGCACCGCAAGGTCGTCAGGAAGTTCACGGCGATGCTCGCCGAGCGCGCTTCGGCCCTCAAGGTCGGCAACGGGCTCGATGAGAAGGTCGAGATGGGCCCGGCGATCAACGAGAGCCAGCTCGACACCGTCCTCGACTACATCTCGATCGGCAAGGACGAGGGCGCGAAGGTCGTCGCGGGCGGCAAGCGCCTCACGGGCAAGGGCCACGACAAGGGCTGGTTCGTCGCGCCCACGGTCTTCGCGGACGGCAACCGGAAGATGCGCGTCGCGCGCGAGGAGATCTTCGGGGCGGTCACGGTCGTCGTTCCCGTCGGCTCCCTGGAAGAGGCGATCGACGTCGCGAACGATTCGGAATACGGCCTCTCGTCGGCGATCTTCACGCAGGACATCAACAAGGCGTTCACGGCGATGCGCGACCTCGAGGCCGGCATCTTCTACGTGAACCTCCCGACGATCGGCGCCGAGACGCACCTGCCGTTCGGCGGCACGAAGCAGACCGGCAACGGGCATCGCGAGGCGGGCCTGGCCGCGCTGGACGTCTTCTCCGAGTGGAAGTCGATCTACGTGGACTACTCCGGGACGATCCAGAAGGCGCAGATCGACGTGCCGGCGGGCGAGGCTGCGGCGAAGAAGAAGAAGTAACCGAAGGGAAGGGCCGGAGATTTCTTAGAAGGTGAAGAGGGCGGCCGGCTGCGTGAACCGCGGCCGGCCGTCATCCTTCTATGCCTCTTCCTAGAGGCCTCGTGCCTTCCGGTAGGCCGGGAGCGCCTGGGCGATGATCGCGACCGCCTCGTGGAGATCCGCTTCGTTCAGGACGTACGCGATCCGCACCTCGTCCTTGCCGAGACCCGGCGTCAGGTAGAAGCCGCTCGCGGGCGCGACCATCACGGTCTTCCCGCCGAGCGAGAAGTCCGTCAGGAGCCATGCGGCGAAGTCGTCGCTGTCCGCGATCGGGAGGCGGGCGATGAAGTAGAACGCGCCTTCGGGCTTCCGGAGGAAGACGCCCGGGATCTTCGAGAGGCCCTCGAAGAGCGTGTCGCGCCTCTTCTGGTACTCGGTCACGACGCCCCGGTAGTAGTCGGGGCCGAGCTCCAGCGCACCGGGAGCGATGACCTGGGCCAGTCCCGGCGGGGAGAGGCGGCCCTGGGCCATGCGGTTGCAGGCGCCGGCCACTTCCGCGTTCCGCGTCACGAGGGCGCCCAGACGAATGCCGCAGGCCGAGAAGCGCTTGGAAAGCGAGTCGACGACCACGACCTGCTCCTCGAACCCGGCGAGAGAGAGCGCGCTCTCGGACACGCGGCCGTCGTAGAGGAACTCGCGGTAGACCTCGTCGCAGATGAAGAAGAGGCCGTGGTCGCGGCAAAGCTCCGCGACAAGACGGATCTCGTCCTTCGTGTAAGCGGTTCCGGTCGGGTTGTTCGGGTTGCAGAGGAGAACGGCGCGCGTCTTCGGCGTCAGCGCCTTCTCCCATTCGGAGCGTCCGGGCAGGTGGAAGCCGTCGGCGCCGCGCGTCACGATGGGCTTGAGGGCGAGGCCCGCCATCTCCGCGAAGGAGCGGTAGTTCGTGTAGAGAGGCTCGACCGTGAGGATCTCGCCGCCCGCATCCGAACAGGCCATGAAGGCGAAAAGCAGCGCCTCGCTGCCGCCCGTCGTCGCGAGGGCGTCGCCGGGCTTGAGGGCGATCCCGAGCTTCCCGTAATACGCGTTCAGAAACTCGAGGTACTCGGGCGTCCCGTTGGACGGCGAGTAGGCGTAGACCTTGTCCTTGAGGCTCGCGAGACGGCGCCGCATCGGCTCCGGGGTCTCGAGGTCGGGCTGGCCGATGTTGAGGTGGAGGACCTTCACGCCTCGCTTGCGGGCTTCGGCCGCGAGCGGCATGAGCTTTCGGATCGGGGACGAGGGCATGGCGAGGCCGCGTGCGGAGACATGGACAGATGTCCTGACGATACTCATACGGGTCAGATTAGCAGTTTGCGAGCCGCGATGCCGGCGGCCGAAAGGAGGGCCTCCATGTCCGCCGGGACCGGCGCCGTGAACGTCATTTCCGCCCCCGTCGCGGGGTGCCGGATCCCGAGGCGCCACGCGTGCAAGGCCTGGCGCGGGAACGATTTGCAGGCGTCCCGAAGCGCCTCGTCCTTCAGGCCTTTCCACCGCGGCGAGCCGTAGACGGGGTCTCCCACGATCGGGAGGTTCAGCGCCTTGAGGTGGACGCGGATCTGGTGCGTGCGGCCGGTGACGAGGCGGCATTTCAGGAGAGAAAGACCGGAGAGGGGCCCCGAGGATTCCGAGAGAATTTCATAGAAGGTGGAAGAGTCGCGGCCCTCGGTCTTCGAGACGGCCATGCGCTTCCGATCGGCCGGATCGCGGCGGATCTTCAGGTCGATGCGACCCTTCTTCAGCGGCGCCTTGCCGTAAACCACGGCGAGATATTCCTTTTCTAAGAATCTCTCTTTCATCGCTTTCCCGAGCACCGACATCGCCCGCTCGGTCTTCGCGATGATCAGGACCCCGGACGTGTCCTTGTCGAGCCGGTGGACGAGGCCGGGCCGGTCCGCGGGACCGGCCCAGTCCTTCGAACGGTGGAGGAGCGCGTTCACGAGCGTCCCCTCCCGGTGGCCGACGGCGGGGTGGACGACGAGGCCGGCTGGCTTGTCGAGGACGAGGATTTCCGAGTCTTCGAAGAGGATCGAGAGCGGGATGTCCTCGGCGACGATGTCCGGGCGCGGCGGCCGGGGCGGCGGCAGCTGCACCTCGATCACGTCTCCCTTCTTCACCTTCTCAGAAGCCTTCTTCGGTCTCCTCCCCCCGATCGAGACCCATCCTTCTTCAATCCACTCCTGGATCTTCGTGCGCGAGGCCTCGGGCAGGTCGGTCAGGTGCCGGAGGAGGACGTGGTCAAGCCGCTCGCCGACGTCGCCGCGGTCCGCGCGGATCGCCCGGGCCGGCCGCGACGCGTCGCTCACGCCGGCTTCGGGGCGGGCGGGGTGCGGCGGCGGAGCGCGAAGATCGCGAGACCGGCGGCGACCCCGCAGAGCGCGATGAACTGCGACGTCGACATGACTCCGAGAACGGCGCCGCGCGGATCGCCCCGGAAAAACTCGATCGTGCCGCGCAGAAGGGAGTATCCGAGGACATACCGGGCGAACGTCTCGCCCGAGAACGTCCGCCGCTCGAAGCGGACGAGAAGGACGCACAGGAGAAGCGTCCCGAGGACCTCGTAGAGCTGCGTGGGGTGGAGCGGGACGCCGAGCGGCACGCCGACGTTGTCGTGGGCGACCGGGCTCGTGAACGTGACCGCCCACGGCGCGGCGCACTCCCGGCCCCAGCAGCAGCCCGCGAGGAAGCAGCCGACCCGGCCGAACGCCTGCCCGAGCGCGACGGAAGGCGCTGCGGCATCGGCGAACGTCCAGAAGGAAATCCCGCGCCGCCGGAGGAGGATCGCCGTGGCGAGGATCGCGCCGATCAGCCCGCCGTAGAAAACGCCGCCCGCGCGCGCGAGCGACGCGAAATCGCGCCACGAGCTCACGTACGTAGGCCACTCGACGATCACGAGGAGAAGCTTCGACCCGAGGAGGCCGGAAAGGAGGAGCCAGACGCCGACGTCGGACGCGGCGTCGCCGTCGATTCCGAAGGACGGCGCGCGGCGGCGCAGGAGCCAGAGCGCGGCGAGGAACGCGAGGGCCATCATGAAGCCGTAGCTCGGAAGGACGAACGAGCCGATCCGGAAGAGGTCGGGATGCATCGGGTTCAGGTCCTCGCGGCCTTTCGCGCCGGCTCGGGCTCGGGCCGGCGCCAGATGTCCCACGCGAGGAGGACGACGCCCACGGAGATCGCGCTGTCCGCGGCGTTGAAGGACGGCCACTCCCAACGGTCCACGTAGAAGCGCAGAAAGTCCGTGACGGCCGAGAACCGCACGCGGTCGACGAGGTTCCCGACCGCGCCTCCCATGATCAGAGAGAGCGCGGTCTGGAGGAGCCGGTGGTCGGGCGCCGCCGTCAGGGACCAGACGAGGACGGCCGCGAAGACCGCGACGGCGAGCAGCGTGACGAGGAGCGGCCGCGCCGAGCCTGCCGCCGCGAAGACCCCGAACGCGGCGCCCGTGTTCTGGAGGTGCGTGAGGTCGAAGAAGCCGCGGATCACGGGAATCGTCCGGTAGAGCGGGATCTTCGCGATGACGATCGCCTTCGTGACCTGGTCGAGGACGACGACGCCCACCGCGAGGGCGAGATAGGGGAGACGCCGCGTCACCGGTGGATTCTAACCGCCGACGACCGCGCGGCAGCGGGCGCAGATTCCGTCTTCACCGGACTCGACGTCGCGCCGCACCTGCCAGCAGCGCGGGCACTTCGCGCCTTCGGCGGCGCGGGCGGAGACCGTCGCGTCCGGCCCGCCCTCCCGCACGACATAGGAGCAACCCAACACGTCAGCCAGTCTTTCTTCTGAAAGGTGAAGAAGTGCCAGCGCGCGGTCGACGTCCGCGCCGCGCCCGACCGCAGCGGCCGCCTGACCGGCATTGCCGACGGTGCCGTCGCGCCGGAGGGGCTCGAGGGCCTGGACGAACGCAGCCCGGAGCGCGAGGACGACGCCCCACGCCTCTCTTTCACTCGAAGAAATCTCTCCGAGCGTGAGGTCGCTCCAGCTCATCAGGAACAGTTTCGCGGGGTCGGCGGCGCACCCCGGGATCGACTCGAAGATCTCCTCCGCCGTGAACGGGCAGACCGGGGAGAGGGAGAGGGCGAGCGCTTCGACGATCTTCAACGCCGCGGTCTGCGCCGAGCGGCGCATCGGGTGGTTCGCCGCGAGGACGTAGAGCGCTTCCTTGCGGACGTCGCACCAGTACGCCGAGACGTCCACGGTGACGAAGTCGAGGAGGCGGCGGACTCCGGCATAGAACTCGTACCGGCCGTAGGCGGCGCGCACGTCCGCGACGCAGCGGGCGGCGGCGTCCACGGCCCAGCGCTCGAGCGGCTCGAGGTGGTCGAAGCCGACGGCGTCCTTCGCGGGATCGAAGTCGAAGAGGTTCGAGAGGAGGAACCGGGCCGTGTTGCGGATCTTCCGGTACGCCTCGCCCGTGCGCGCGAGGATCTCCTTCGAGAGCGGGTCGTCGTTCGTGTAGTCGAGCGACGCGACCCAGAGACGGATCACGTCCGCGCCCTCGGTCTTCAGGAGGTCCTGCGGCTCGATCGTGTTCCCGAGGGACTTCGACATCTTTCGGCCGTCGCCGGCCACGACGAACCCGTGTGTGAGAACGGCGTCGTACGGGGCGCGATCCGTGAGCGCGACCGAAGTCAGGAGCGACGACTGGAACCAGCCGCGATGCTGGTCGTGCCCCTCGAGGTACAGGACGGGGAGCGGCGGCGACGCCGTGTAGGGATCCGCGAGACCGTAATCTCCGGACCGCAGGACGGCCGCGTGCGACACGCCGGAGTCGAACCAGACGTCGAGGATGTCCTTCAGCTTCTCGAAGTTCGTCCCGCCGCAGGAAGAGCACGAGGCTGACGAGGAAGCCGAAGAGGAAGATCCTCTCAGGAAGAAGGACGGGGGAAAAGCATCGTCGTACCAGGCGTTCGCTCCGTGCTCGCGGAACGCCTCTCTGACCCTTTCGAAGAAATCTTCTCTTTCCTTCTTTTCCTTCTCCGTGACGGCGCCTTCGACGCGCGGGAAGTGGGAGACCACGCCTTTGTCTTTGCAGTCCACGCACCGCAGGAACGTGATCGGCGAGCCCCATCGGCGCTGGCGGGAGATCGTCCATTCGAGGCGGTTGTCGACCATCGCGCCGATCCGGTTCTCGCTGTACGACGGGATCCACTCGACGTGCTCGCGAATCTCGGCCATCGCGCGCTCGCGCAAAGCCCCGAGGTCGATGAACCACTGGTGCGTCGCCCGGAAGATCACCGGGTTCTTGCAGCGCCAGCAGTGGGGGTAGCTGTGCGGCGCCTTCGACGCCGCGAGGAGCACTGCGCCGGAGGCCTCGCCCGCGCGCAGCGAGTCGAGGACGGCCGCGCTCGCGTCGTCGGCGGGCGTCTTCGGCGTGACGACGCGCTTGCCGCGGAGGTGCTCCGGGGCGTTGACGTCGAAGTACCCGCCCTCGTCCACCGGGCAGAGCGCGGGGTCGTCCACCTTGAAGCCCGCGCGCCGGACGACCTCGTAGTCGTCACGGCCGTGGCCGGGGGCGGTGTGGACGAGCCCGGTGCCGTCCGTGGTCGAGACGTGCTCGCCGAGGAGGAAGCCGAAGTTGTCCGTGGGGTCGTTCGAGAACGGGCGAACGTAGCGCGGCGCGAGCGATGCCCGGGCGATCGTCACGCCGCTTTTCTTCGAATGGGGAAGAGGGATAGCGCCTCTCCAACCGAGCGCGGCAGTCACCTGGGGGACCAGCGCCTCCGCGACCAGATACGCTTCGCGCGCCCCCTCTTCCTTTCTGAGAAGAACGTATTCGATGTTCGCCCCGAGCGAAATCGCCCGGTTCGCGGGCAGAGTCCACGGGGTGGTCGTCCAGATGACCGCGTAGAGCTTGTCGATCCCGAGCCCCGCGAGATCCCAGACACTCCCGGAGCGGTCATCGACCGGCATCGGAAAGGCCACGTAGATCGACCAGTCCGCCTTGTCCTCGTACTCGATCTCGGCCTCGGCGAGCGCCGTGCGGTCGTGGACGCACCAGAGGACGGACTTGAAGCCGAAGGAGACGAGACCCTTCTCGACGAACCGCCCGAACGCGCGCGCGATCTCGGACTGGTAGGAGAAGTCCATCGTCCGGTACGGCTTCATCCAGGCGCCGAGGACCCCGAGGCGCATGAAGTCGGCCCGCTGGATGTCGATCCACTTCTCCGCGGACGCCCGGCAGGCGTTCCGGATCGCGACGTCCGACATCTCGCGCTTCTTCGGCCCGAGCTCCTTGTCCACCTTGAGCTCGATCGGGAGGCCGTGGCAGTCCCAGCCCGGGACGTAGGGCGCGTCGAAGCCGGCGAGCGTCTTCGTGCGGACGACGAGATCTTTCAGGATCTTGTTCATCGCCGTCCCCATGTGGATGCGGCCGTTCGCGTACGGCGGCCCGTCGTGCAGGAGGAAGCCCGGGGCGCCCTTTCGCGCGGCGCGGATCCGCCCGTAAAGGTCGCCTTCCTGCCAGCGCGCGAGGCGCGCGGGCTCCCGCTTCGGGAGGTCCGCCTTCATGGGGAACCCCGTCTTCGGGAGAAGGAGAGTGGATTTCCAGTCGCGGCCCATACGAGCCGCGGAGGTTACATGATTCAGATGGATCAGTCGGGCCCGCGGCGGACCGTTCGTCCTTTACACTGCGCGGCGCATGACGCCTCTCCGGACCGGCATCGTCGGCTGCGGGTACCTCGGGCGCCACCACGCGCGCATCCTCTCGACGCTCGAGGGCTCGAGCCCGGCCGGTTTCGTCGAGACGGACGACGCGGCCGCCGCCGCGATCGAGGCGGCCCACGGGGCCACGGGCATGGTCCGCCGCCGGTCGATTCGGGATCTCCTCGACGCGGGCGCGACGGCGGTCGTCGTCGCCTCGCCGACGGTCACGCACGCGGACGTCGCCGAGGAGCTCCTGCTCGGCGGGGCCGACGTCATGGTCGAAAAGCCGATCACGGCGACTCTCGCCGAGGCGGACCGCCTCGTCTCGGTCGCCCGCGGGAAGGGCCGCGTCCTGCAGGTCGGACACATCGAGCGCTTCAACCCGGCCGTCGCAGCCGTGCGGCCGCTCGTGACCGACGTGAAGTTCATCGAGGCGCACCGGCTCGGCGTGTTCGTCACGCGCGCGCTCGACGTGGACGTCGTTCTCGACCTCCTCGTCCACGACCTCGACATCGCGCTCGACCTCGTCGGGCGCCCCGTGACCGAAATCCGCGCCGTCGGCGTGCCGATCCTCTCGAACAAGATCGACATCGCGTCCGTGCGCCTCTCGTTCGAGGGCGGGTGCGTCGCGAACCTGACGGCGTCACGCGTGTCCCAGGAGAAGACGCGGAAGTTCCGGTTCTTCCAGCCGGACTGGTACTTCTCGATCGACACGCAGAACCGCGACGTCACGGCGTTCCGCCTCGACCGCGTGACGGGCCCGCCGCGCATCGTTCCCTGGCCGGTCGCCGTCGAGCCCCAGGACGCGCTCACCGCCGAGGACGCGGCGTTCCTGAAGGCCTGCCGCACGCGGGGCGAGCCCGAGGTCACGGGCGAGGCCGGCCGCGCGGCGCTGAAGCTCGCCCTCGACATCCTCGAGGAAATGGGCCGGAACCGCTGACGATGAAGAAGACGAGGGGACAGAAGGAGATTTCCTCGAGTGGAAGAAGGAGAGAGATCCCCCGGATCGGCCTCATCGGCGGCTCCGGCCTCTACTCCCTTCCGGACCTGCGGATCACCGAAGAACGGCGTCTGAATACGCCCTTCGGGACGCCCTCGGACACTTTCTTTCTGGGAGAAATCTCCGGGGTCCCCGTCGCTTTCCTCGCACGCCACGGGCGCCACCACCGCCTGCTTCCCTCGGAGATCAACTACCGCGCGAACGTATGGGGGTTCCGGAAGCTCGGGTGCTCGTGGCTGATCTCGGCGTCCGCCTGTGGCTCGATGAAAGAGGCCTACAGACCGACCGAAATCGTCCTGCCGGACCAGTTCCTCGACCTCACGAAGCGCCGTGTCTCGACGTTCTTCGGCGACGGCTGTGTCGGTCACGTCTCCTTCTCGCATCCCGTCTCGGAAACGCTCCTCGACGCGCTGGAGGCCGCGGGGAAGGACGAGAACGCGGTCGTCCACCGCGGCGGAACGTACGTCTGCATGGAGGGGCCGCAGTTCTCGACGCAAGCCGAGTCGCTCCTCTACCGGTCCTGGGGAGTCGACGTCATCGGGATGACGAACGCGACCGAGGCGAAGCTCTGCCGCGAGGCCGGAATCGCCTACGCCTCGGCGTGCCTCGTGACGGACTACGACTGCTGGCACGAGGAGGAGGGCCCCGTGAGCGTCGAGGCCGTCCTTTCGGTCCTCAAGGCGAATGCGGCGACGGCGAACCGCGTCCTCGCAGCCGCCGTCCGGCGCCTCGATCCGTCGCGTCCGAGCGACTGCGCCGACGCCCTCGCCTTCGCGATCCTCACGCCGCCGACGCGCGTCCCCGTCCGAACGCGCAGGCGGCTCGCCCTCTTCACGCAGAAAGGACGCGCATGACGCCCCCGAGAATCGTCGTCACCGGCTCGGTCGCCTTCGACTACCTGATGACGTTCCCCGGCAAGTTCCTCGACGTCGTGGTCCCGGACCGCATGCACCGCCTCTCGGTCTCGTTCCTCGTCGACTCGATGCGCCGCGTGCGCGGCGGCGTCGCGCCGAACATCGCCTACGGCCTCGCGCTCTTCGGCCTCAAGCCGGTCATCATGGCGACGGCCGGCGTCGACGCGCTCGACTACGCGCGATGGCTCGCGGACGAGGGCGTCGACACGTCCGAGCTCCACATCAGCGACGACCTGTTCACGGCGTCGTTCTTCGTCTCGACGGACGAAGTCCAGAACCAGATCGCGACGTTCTACACGGGCGCGATGGCCCGGGCCGTCCAGCTCTCGTTCCGCGCGTTCGGGCCCGGCACGGTCTCGCTCGCGGTCATCGCGCCGAACGCCCCCGAGGCGATGATGAAGTACGCCGAGGAGTGCCGGACGCTCCACATCCCGTTCGTCTTCGACCCGAGCCAGCAGGTCGCGCGGCTCACCGGCCCGGAGATCCTCGCGGGGCTCGAGGGCGCGGCGATCCTCGTCGCGAACGAGTACGAGTTCGGCGTCATCGAGAAGAAGACCGGCCTCTCGGAGGCCCAGGTCCTCGAGCGGGTCCCGGTCCTCATCGTCACGCGCGGCGAGGACGGGGCGACGATCGCCGTGCGCGGCGCGCACGACGCGCCCGGCGGCTCCCTGACGCACCGGATCCCTCCGGCGAAGGTCCACGGCACCGCGATCGACCCGACGGGCGTCGGGGACGCGTTCCGCGCGGGCCTCCTCGCCGCGCGCCAGCGCGGACTGTCCTGGGAGGTCGCGGGCCGGGTCGGGAGCGTCGCGGCCGTGTTCGCCCTCGAGACGGTGGGCGCCCAGCCGAAGCGCTACACGATGGCCGATTTCCTGGACCGCTATCGCGAGAACTACGGCTCCGAGGGAATCCACGGGACCGCGGACCGTCTCCGCGCGGGAGGGTGATCTTCAAAGTGGCGGCGGGGCGCGGTACACTACCGGTTCGCATGAGCGTCATCGAAGGAAATCTCACCTCGACCGGGCGCCGTTTCGGAATCGTGGCCGCCCGCACGAACGACGTCGTCGTCTCGCGCCTGATCGACGGCGCGCTCGACGCCTTCCGCCGCACGGGCGCATCGGATGGCGACATCGTCGTCGTCCGCGCGCCGGGCGCCTGGGAGCTCGCGCTCGTTCTCCGCGACCTCGGCCGCTCGGGGGGCTTCGACGCGCTCGTTGCTCTCGGCGCCGTGATCCGAGGCGGCACGCCCCATTTCGAATACGTCGCGGGCGAGACGGCGAAGAGCGTCTTCCATGTCTCGCTGGAACTGGATCTCCCGATCTCTTTCGGCGTCCTCACGTGCGACACGCTCGAGCAGGCGCTCGAGCGCTCCGGCGCCAAGGGCGGCAACAAGGGCTTCGAGGCCGCGATGGCCGCCGTGGAGTCCGCCGACCTGCGCGCCCGACTGAAGGCTCCGGCCGCGAAGCGTCGCGCGCGCTGACGGACGGCGGAGGGACGCGTGAGCGGCCGCCGGCGCAAGTCCCGCGAGCTGGCGCTCCAGCTGCTGTACCAGAACGACCTCGCGGGCACCGGGCCCGCCGAGATGTTCGCGCGCACGGAGGAGTTCGTCGAGGCGCGGCCCGACGTGCAGGAGTATGCGGCGCGCCTCGTCGAGGGAACGCTCGCGCGCCGCGACGAGCTGGACGCGAAACTCTCTGAGCGCTCCGAGCACTGGCGCCTCGGCCGGATGGCGGCCGTGGACCGAAACCTCCTCCGGCTCGCTCTCTACGAGCTCCTCTTCGAGAACGACACACCGGACGCCGTCGTGATCGACGAGGCCGTCGAGATCGCGAAGAAGTTCTCGACGCCTTCGTCGGGACCCTTCGTGAACGGGGTCCTCGACGGAATCCGGCGCGCGACGTACGGCCCGCGTGCGGCCGCGGGGGAGGAGCCCGCGTGAAACGGCTTCTGCTCGTCCTCCTCGCGGCGGTTGCGGCCCACGCGGAGAGCCCGCGGGAGAGGGAGTGGGCGCAGTACCGGGTCGCGGGGGAGTCCCCGTGGCGCTACGCGAGGCCCGTGGAAGCCCCGGGCTACCGTGTGGTTCTTTCCAGCCCGGACGGGCGCACCCTCCTCGTCCGCGTGGAGGTGGACGAGGCGCCGTTCGCGTCCGACGCGTCCTTCCCCCCGCCTGTCTCGGCGCTCTCGCCGGAGGCCCGCGCCGCGCTCGCCGAGCCGCGCGCGGACGATCCCGCGCTCGACGCGGCTTCGCGCCGGGTGCTCGCAGGAGCCGCAACGACGCTCGAGGCGGTCGAACGCGTGATCGCGTTCACGTCCCGAAGCGTCACATACGTCCTTCCGGACGGCGGTGAGACGGCGTCCGGGGCGTTGCGGACGGGGCGCGGATCCTGCGTCGGGCGGTCTCTTCTCGCGGCCGAGCTCCTCCTGCGCGCGGGCGTGCCCGTCCGCCAGGTCACGGGCCTCCTGATCGCCGCCGATCCGAAGGAGCTGACACCCGAGTCCCGCCTCGTCTACGACGCCGGCCTCGGCGGCGTCCGCCACCGGTGGATCGAAGCCTTCGTTCCGGGCCTCGGCTGGGTTCCCTCCGATCCCGGCGGCCTCGCGAACACCGTCACGGCGCGGCACCTTGCGCTCTCCCGCCAGCCGCCCTCCCCGTTCCACGCGAGCGTCGTCTCGCGTTCGGCGGAGATCCGCCTCCCGCCCCTCGAGGGCGGCGACGGGCGCCTCACCCTCGCGCGCCCGCGGGACCGCCTCGAGGGCGCCTCGTTCGACCCCGCGCCGCTCGCGGCGCCGCGTCCCGCGCTCCGGGACGACCGGCGTTGACCGCGGACGCGGGCGCCCACGGGGCACCGCTCCGGATTCTCATCGTCCTGCCTTCTCCGCCTCTGCGGGTCCTTGCGGCGGCCGCCCTGCGCGCGGCGCTGGCCCGGACGGGGCGCGACGTACGGCTGACGGAGGCGGGATCCGGGCTGGATGCTCTCTGGCTCGCGGCCCGAACTCCTCCCGACCTCGCGGTCGTGGCCCTGGATCTGCCGATCCTGTCCGGGGATGAGCTCGTCGCGCTCTTTCGAGCGCGCCCGGGGCTCGGCGATCTGCCGGTCGTGGCCGTGGCGCCCGCTTCCGACCCCGAGGCTCCGCGCCGCGCGGCGGCTGCCGGGGCGGCCGCACTCCTGACGACGCCGTTCGACGTCGAGGCCATCGCGGCAGCATTCGCGGCCGCCGGGCTCTTCGGGAGCGCGCCGTGACCGGAAACCCGTTCATCCCGGTCGCTCAGGAAACGTCCTCGCCGAAGCCCGAGGTGCGCCTTCATGCCGCGGCCGTCCTCGCGGGACTGGGGGGAGCCGAGGCCGCCCAGGCGCTGGCCGGTCTCCTCGCGGACGCCGACCACCGTGTTCGATGCCGGGCCGCGCGCGCCCTCGCGGAGGCTCTCCCGGGCGCCGCCGAAGCGTGCGCCGCCCTGCTTCTCGACCCGGCCTCCGGAACCGCCGGAGTCGCCGCGGCGCGGGTCCTCTCGGCCGAGCCCGCGGGCGGCGACGCGCTCGTCGAGGCGCTCTCCCACGCTTCGCCGGCGGTGCGCCTGCGCGCGGCCCGCGAGCTTCCCGTCTCGACGTCCGGTCTTGTCGTCACGCGCCTCCACGCCGCTCTCGATATCGAAACCGACCCGGACGTTGCCGCGGAGCTCCTCGCCGCCCTGGGGCGCACGGGCAGCGCCGACGCGGCCTCGCCTCTCCTCCGGATGCTCCGCGACGGCGCGCCCTACATGCGCGCTCACGCGGCCTGGGCGCTCGGGCTCCTCGGCGACCAGCGGGCGGCCACTCGCCTCCTGGCGATCCTCGACGATCCCGGCGTCGGCGAGTGCGCGTTGGCCGCGCTCGCGCGCCTGCCCTCGTCCGAGGCCGCCGAAGAGCTCGCCCGGCGCGGCGCCCGGGGACAGGGCGGAGAACGGGTCCTTCTCGCGCTCGCGCGCGGAGTGGCCTCGGGCCCCGAGGGACTCGCGCGGCGCGTGCGCGCCCTGTGGTCCGGCGTCGCGGAGGCGGTGCAGACCCTCCTCGCAGAGCCCGGCCTGCCGGGCGAAACGGCGGGCTCCCTTGCCCACCTCCTCGCGCGCCTCGACTCGTCCGGGGCGGCCGCCTTGATCATCCGCCATGGTCCGTACCCGGACGGCTTCGCCGCTCTCGCGGACCTCCCGGTGGAGCGCCAGCCCGAGGCGGTCCGGACGGCCCTCTTGGCAGACGACGCCGAGCCCGCGCTCACGCTCCTGGTCCACGGCGGGGCGGGCGTGGAGCCGGCCGGCCTTCTCGCGCACGTCCACGCGCACGTGAAAACCGGCGCCCTGAACCGGCTCGAGCCGGGCTCGACGCCGCTCGCCGACCTCCTCGAGATCCTCGCCGACGACGACCCGGGTACGGCTCTTGCCGCGGCGTGGGCGCTCTCACGCGAAGCGCGCCGCGGCGGAGGGGACCGCGCCCGTACCGCCGCGGCTGCTCTCCACGATCGCGCGATCGGCCACGACGGGCCCGGCCGGGTCGCGGCTCTCGTCGCGCTGCGCGACGACCCTGGCGCCGCCGCCGGCGTCGCCCTTCGGACGGCGCTCGTGTCGCGCGAGGCGAGGACCCGTGCGGCGGCGGCCCGGGCCGCCGCGTCCCGGGTGGAGTCGGGAGAGCGCGAGTTCCTGCAGCTCCTCGACGACTCCGACGCCGGGGTTCGCGTGGAGGCGCTCTGGAGCCTCGGGACCCTGGCCCGCGCCCGCAAGACGGGGCTCGAGGCGCGGCAGTTCCTGCGTTTTCTCGACGACGAGCCCGCCGTTGCCGCGTCGGCCGGAGCCCTCCTCGTGATCCTCGCGCGGGCCGATCGCCCTCGCGTCGCGCGCGAGATGCTCGCGCAGAGAGGCGCCGTCCGGCGAGCGGCCCTCGAGGTCATCCCGGCCCTGGGCGACGCCGCCGCGGCGTCGGCCGTCGCCTTCGCCGTCTCCCACGAGGACCCGTCCACGGCCCGGGCCGTTCTCGAGGCCGTCGCCGCCGCTCCTCCGCCGCTCGCCGCCGACACCGTCGGAAGGGGGCTTCTCGACCGCCGGCCCGAGGTCCGCATCGCGGCGGCGGCGACGGCGGCCCGCGCGGGGGACGATGTCGCGGCCGCGCTCGCGGGGGCGCTCGGCGAGGCGCTCGATCGCGAGACCGACGAGGAGCCGTTGCGGGCGCTCCTCCGCGCCGTGGCGGCGTCGGGGCGCGCCGAAGCGATCCCGGCCGTGAGCCGGATCCTCGGAGTCGACACCGGGCGCGCCGAGGCGCGCGACGCGGCCGAGGCTCTCGCGCGCCGTCATCCCGCGGCGGCCCGGGCGGCGTGGGCGGCCGCACCGCCCCGGGCCGGGCGCGCCTGGGGCGAGGCGATCGAGGCGGCCCGGCGCTCCGTCGCGCCCACGTTCCCGGACGACGACGCGGACGCGATCCGCCTGCTCGGCTCCCTGGCGCGGAGGCGCACGGGCCTCGCGCTGGACCTCGAAGCCCTGCGGCCACGTCTGTCGCTCCTCCTCGCGGCCGAGGCGTGGGCGGCGGGGTCTTTCCGGGACCTCTGGAAACGGACGCGCGACCTGCCGGCGGACGACGCGCTTCTCCTGCGCCTCGTGGACTCCGTCGCGGACACCGCGTCTCGGTTTTTCGCGGACACCGGGGCTCTCGACGCGCTCGCGGCCGAGATCGCGCCGGAGCGTCTCCTTGCGCTCGGAAGCGGCGAGACGCTCGACGTCTGGTGCATCGGGTGCGGAACGGGCGAGGAGGTGTGGTCGGCGGCGATCCGGCTCGCCGAGCGCGGGTACTCTCCGGAGCGCCGGATCAGGATCCGGGGCACGGACCTGTCACCGGCCGCGATCCGGCATGCGCGCGCCGGCGTCTACGGCCCGCACGCTCTCCGCGGAGTCCCCGAGGCGCTTCGGACCCGGCAC
>DATKLW010000002.1:0-30639 GCA_035542215.1 Thermoanaerobaculia bacterium
CTCGCCGACGATCGTCCGCGCGACCGCGCTTTCGCTCCTCGGGCCATACCGCGGATCCGACGTCACCGCCGCCTTCCGGCGCGCTCTCCTGGACGAGGAGCCGCTCATCCGCAGGACCGCCGTCGCCGTGGCGCCGATCGCCGACGAGGCCGAGCGCGTCTCGAAGCTCGCACCGCTCCTCGCCGACCCGTACCGCGCCGTGCGCCTCGAGGCCGCGGCCCAGCTCGCCGGGACGCCTCCGGCGCTCCTGAAACCCTACCAGCAGGATGCGCTCGCGACCGCGCTCGCCGACTACGTGAAGGCGATGGAGTACTCGCTGGACTTCTCGTTCGCGGGACACGACCTCGGCCTCCTCTACGAGCGCGAGCACGATGACGCGAAGGCCGAAGCCGCGTACCGCGCCGCGCTCGCCGTCGACGACCTCTCGTACCCGCCAAAGGCGAACCTCGCGCTGCTCCTCGCCCGGCAGGGGAAGAACGCGGAGGCCGAGAAGCTCCTCCGCGAGGTCCTCGACGCGTACCCGGATCTCCCCGACGTCGCGTACTCGCTCGGCCTCCTCGTGGCCGAAACGGGGACGATGGAGGAGGCGGCCTCGCTCCTGTCGCGCGGCGCGGCGGGCATGCCCGGGAACGCGCGCGCGGCGTACAACGCCGGCCTCGCGCTCGCGCGCGTCGGGCGCGACGCCGACGCCGAGAAGATGCTCCGCCGCGCGGCGGCGGCCGACCCGCCGAGCTACGACTCCCTCTTCGCCCTCGCGGATTTCCTCCTCCGGAAAGGGAAACCCGCCGAGGCGGGCGCGCTCGCGGACCGCATGGCGGCGCTCGACCCCGCACGCCCGGAAGCGGGGCAGATCAAGGCCGCCCTCGGCCGCCGCTGAGGCCGAGCGTTCAGGCCCCGTCGAACGCGCGCTCGATGCGCCTGCAGACGGTCTCGAGCACCTTGAGGCGCGCGAACTTCTTGTCGTTCGCCTCCACGAGCGTCCAGGGAGCGCTCTGCGTCGACGTGCGCGCGATCATGTCGGCCGCGGCCGACTGGTAGAGGCTCCACTTCTTTCGGTTGCGCCAGTCCTCGGGCGTGATCTTGAAGCGCTTGAAGCGCATGCGCTCGCGCTCCCGGAAGCGCCGGAGCTGCTCCTCGCGGGAGATCTGGAGCCAGAACTTGCACACGACGACGTCGGCGCGCCCGAGCTGCTCCTCGAAGTCGTTGATCTCCGAGTAGGCGCGCATCCAGTCGGCCTCCGAGCAGAAGCCCTCGAGGCGCTCGACGAGGACGCGCCCGTACCACGTGCGGTCGAAGATCGTGACCCGGCCCTTGCGCGGCAGGTGGCGCCAGAAGCGCCACAGGTAGGGCTGGGCGCGCTCCTCGTCCGTGGGCGCGGCGACCGGGATCACGTTGTAGAGGCGCGCATCCAGGCCGCCGGTGACGCGGCGGATCGTGCTGCCCTTGCCCGCCGCGTCCATGCCTTCGAACGCCAGGGCGACGGAGATCCGCTGGAACTTCGAGTCGCGCGAGAGGCGGTTGAGGCGTCCGTGCAAGTCGCGCAGCGCGGCCTTGTACGCCTTCTCGGTGACGGTCCTGGACAGGTCGAGCTCGGTGAGGACGTCGTGCGCGTCGATCGGGCGGACGATCGGCGCCGCTTTCGAGACCGGGCGGCCGCGCCCGGCCGGCGCGTCGAGGCGCTTGTTCATCGCCTCGAGCAGCGCCCGGCCGACCGTGAGGGAGCGATACGGCGCGTCCGCACCCTCGACGACGATCCACGGGGCGTCCGCGGTGCTGGTCGCGCGCAGCGTCTCTCCCGAGATCCGGTAGAAGCGGTCGTACTCGCGGAAGAAGTCACGGTCGCGGCGGGTCACGCGCCAGCGCGTCTCGGGGTCGGCCTTCAAGGCCTTGAGGCGCTTTCGCTGCGCCTTCCGGGAGAGGTGAAACCAGAACTTGACGATCAGCGCGCCCTCGTCGGCGAGCATCTTCTCGAAACGATTGATGTCCTCGATCGACCGAAGGAGATCCCCGCGTCCGGTCTTCCGGAAGACGCGGTCGATGATCGGCGCCGTGTACCAGGAGCCGAACAGGATCCCGATCCTTCCCCTGGGCGGCAGCGCGCGCCAGTAGCGCCACATCGGCGGGCGGTCGCGCTCCTCGTCCGAGGGAGTGTCGAAGGCCCGCGTCAGGATGTGACGCGGGTCCATCCACTCGTTGAGGAGGTTGACGGTCTCGCCCTTGCCGGCTCCGCGCACGCCGGAGATCAGGACGATCACCGGAAACGTGCCGTCTTCCTTCAGGCGGTACTGGGCGTCCAGCAGATCGGAGCGCAGCTTCGGCGCCGCGCGGTCGAAGACGGACTTTGCGATCCTGTGGCCGAGCTCCGCGGTCTCGAACATGGGCCACCTCCGTCCCGTCTCGCGGCGGGACGCCCCCGCCCGCGAGAATCCGGGAAGGCCTCGGGGCTCAGCCCTTCTTCGGGGCCTCGCCGATCTTCACGAGGTCGACGACGGTCTTGACCCCCGGGACTCCCGCCGCGGCCTTCAGCGCGAGGTCCTTGCGCGCCTGGTCGGGCAGCGTGCCGCGCACCGAGCAGGTCTCGCCCGTGCACTCGACGTACAGCTCCTTGTAGTGCGCGCCGACCTCGCCTTTGACCTTCGACCGGACGGCCTTCTCGAGCTTGTTGTCGGCGATCTCCATCTCGGTCTTGCCCGAGAAGACGCCCTTCTCGTTCTTCGCCTTGATCTGGTTGTCGATCTTCTTGACGCCCGCGAACTTCAGGACCTCGTCGGCCAGCTCCTGCGTGGCGCGCTTCTCGACCTGGCCGGTCAGCGTCGTCTTGTCGCCGACGATCGCGACCTTGATCGGCGCCGCGTCCGGGCCGAGCTTGTCGACGAGGAGCTTCGAGAGGGAGGCTTCGCGGTCGGCAACGGACGCCGCGCCGGCGGCGAGCGCGGGGACGGCCGCGAGGACAATTGTCAGAAAGCACGCGGTGAGGGCGGTGCGGATCTTCATGGTCTTTTCTCCTTCGGACCCTGAACTATACAAAAGAAAACGGGGGCGCCGGAGCGCCCCCGCGGACGGAACCCTCCTGCCGGCGAGGGATTACTTCTCGAGCCCCATGATCTCGCGGTACCACTTCGGGTGGTGGATGCGGGCCCAGGCCTTCGAGACCGTGCCGCGCATCATCGAATTGAACGTGCCGGGCTCGGCGACGGTCGCGAGGTAGATGTGGAAGACGAGCGACACCGCAAAGAGGATGAAGCTGATGTTGTGGAGGAGCACGGCGATCTCGCGTGCCCAGGCCGGGAACGACGTCGGGTACCACATCACGACTCCCGACACGAGGAGCCCGAGGGCGGCGAGGCCCGAGGTGTGGAAGTAGACCTTCTGCCCGCCGTTGTACTTGCCGATCTTGTCGTGGTTCGTGGCGTCGCGAAGGTACTCGAGGAGCTTCGGCCCGACCCACCCGCGCTCCTCCTTCGTCAGCTCCATCTCGCTCCACCAGTGAACGGCCATCGCGAGCGATGAGAGCGCGAAGGCGAAGCCGAACCAGGGATGGACGAGGCGGCAGACGCTCAGGCCGCCCACGAGCGTCCCCATCCAGCCGAAGACGGGGGTCCAGACCGGGAGCCCCGTGAAGAGGCAGGCGAAGAACGTGTCGGCGACCGCCCAGTGAATGACGCGCGAGGACAGGCGGTGGCGGATGATCTCGTTGCCGACGAGGACGTCTTCCTTCTCGCGGGCGACGTAGGCGCCTTCGTCGAAGCCGATCTGGCGGACGACTTTGCTCATGTGCGCCTCCCTCAGCCCTTCTCGTCCGGTCCGACCGGACCGGGGTCCAGATGGCCCTTGTTGCCGTGGTAGAGGTGGTGGCCGAACGCGCCGACGATCGCTCCAAAGATCGCGAGGAAGCCGATCGGACGGAGCCACTTCTTCCAGAGCGTGACCGCCATCGGAACGCGCGGAGCCCTCGGGAGGGCGCCGTACCACTCGGGATGGTCGCCGAAGGCGAGGACCGTCACGACGCCGGTGCCGCCGACGCCCTGCGGGTCGTAGAGGGCGGCCTGCGCATACCCCTGCGCCTTGAGCTGCGAGACCCGCTGGTTTCCGAGGGCGACCATCTCCTCCTTCGTGCCGAAGTGGAGGCACCCGGTGGGGCACGACTTGATGCACGCGGGCTCGAGGCCGACGGCCACGCGGTCGACGCAGAGCGTGCACTTGGACATCTTCCCGGTCTTCGCCGAGAAGCGCGGGACGTCGAACGGACAGCCCGTCGCGCAGTAGCCGCAGCCGATGCACTGGGCCGGGTTCACGTCCACGATGCCGTTCGCGTATTGCACGAGCGCGCCGGGGGCCGGGCAGGCCTCGAGGCAGCCCGGATCGGCGCAGTGCATGCACTGGTCCTTGCGCATGAGCCACTTGATGCCGCCGTCGACCTCGTGCTCGTCGAACCGGATCAGGTTCCAGAACGATGGGTCGAGCGTGGGCATCGTCTGGTACGTGCCCCTCTGTTCCGTCGAGACGACCTGCAGGTCGTTCCATTCCTGGCACGCGACCTCGCAGGCCTTGCAGCCGATGCAGGTGGAGGTGTCGACGAGCTTCGAGACGGCCGGGAGGGAGCGCAGCGAGCTGCCGCTGCCCCAGACCTGAGCGGAGGAGCGGACGACTTCGAAGGAGTTTTGAACGCTCATGGCCGCCTCCTCACGCCTTCTCGAGGGTCACGAGGAAGCTCTTGTATTCCGGGGTCCACGTGTTCGGGTCCACTGCGGTGGGCGTGAGCATGTTCGCGAGCGTGCCCTGGTGCCCCTTCTCGCCCGTGAAGCCCCAGTGGAGCGGGAAGCCGATCTGCCAGATCGCCTTCCCGTCCGCGTGCGCGGGTTTCAGCCGTTTCGTCACCATCGCGACGCCCTCGAGCGAGCCGCGCGCCGAGGTGACCTTCACCTTCGCACCGTTGACGATCCCCTTTTCCTTCGCGAGCTCCTCCGGGATCTCGACGAACTGCCCGGGCTGGAGCATGTTCAGGCGGGGGAGGTGCTGGGTCCAGTAGTGGTACATCTCCGTCACGCGGTATGTCGTGCAGATGATCGGGAACTTGTCGCGCGCACCGTAGACGTCGAGGTCGGACTTGAACTTCGCGACCGCGGGGTTCGACGTCACCTTCGGATGGAGAACGTTGTCGCACGCCGGCTCGAGCGCCTCGTAGTGCTCGGGGAACGGACCGTCGTTCAGGACCGGCGCGAAGAGGCGGCCGACACCCTCGGGCAGCATGATGAACGCGCCGAACGTCCCGGGGGGTGCGTCGGGCTTCATGTCGGGGACGTCCCCGACCCACTTCTCGCCGTTCCACTTGATTCCGACGCGAGTCGCGTCCCACGGGTTGCCGTCCTTGTCGGCGGAGGCGCGGTTGTACATGACGCGCCGGTTCGCCGGCCACGAGAACGACCACTGGTGGAACATCCCGAGGCCCGTCGGGTCGGCGTTGTTGCGGCGCTGCGTCATGTTGCCCGCCTCGGTGAAGGCGCCCGACATGAGCCAGTTCCCGCACATCGTCGTGCCGTCGTCCTGCAGCTGGGCGAAGCCGTCGAGCTGCTGGCCGGCGGCCTTGAGAACCTTCGTCTTGTCCTTCGGATCGGGGATGTCGGCAAGCGCCTTCCCGTTCAGCTCCTTGAGGATCTCCGAGAGGTCGGGCACGGCCGGATTCGTGTAAGCCCACGAGACGTTTGCGATCGCTTCGGGAAACGCGCCGCCTTCCTTGCGGTAGAGGTCACGCACGGCGAGGAAAATTCTCGCGAGGATTTCCTGGTCCACCTTGGCCTGCCCGGGCGGATCGAGCGCCTTCCACTTCCACTGGATCCAGCGGGCCGAGTTCGTGAAGGAGCCGTCCTTCTCGGCGAAGTTGCTCGCGGGCAGGAGAAAGACCTCCGTCTGGATCTTGGACGGGTCGGCGCCTCCGTACTCCTGCGGCGCCTTCCAGAACGCGGCGGTCTCGATCTCGTGGTTCTCGACGACGACGAGCCACTTGAGTTTCGAGTGGGCGCCGATCATCTTCTTCACGTTCGGGCCGATGCCGACCGGGTTCATCCCGAACGTCATCAGGCCTTCGGGCCCGGGCTCCTTGCCGCCGGCGCGCATGGAGCTGCCGCGGTACATGTCGTCGAAGATGTACATCCAGGAGTAGTTGCCGTCGATCTTCGGGAGCCACGAGTAGCCGAACTCGTTCTCCTTCGTCGCCGCCTTGCCGTAGAGGCCCTTGAGGAGCGACGCCATGAACTTCGGGTAGTTCTGCCAGTAGTTCATCGACGGCCATGCCTGCTTCCCGAGCGTCGCCGGGGTTGCGCCCTCGAGGTACTCCTTCAGGGTCTGCGCGCCGGCGGGCGGGGTCTTCAGGTACCCCGGGAGGACGTCGAACACGCCGGCCGTGTCCGTCGCGCCCTGGATGTTCGAGTGGCCGCGGAGCGCGTTCACGCCTCCGCCCGGGCGCCCGACGTTGCCGAGCAGGAGCTGCAGCATCGCCGCGGTGCGGATCATCTGGACGCCGACCGAGTGCTGCGTCCAGCCGAGGGCGTACATGATCGTCCCGACCCGCTGCGCGTTTCCGGTCGAGGTCACGGCCTCGGCGACCTTGAGGAACGTGTCCTTCGGCGTGCCGCAGATCCTCTCGACCATCTCCGGCGTGTACCTGTCGACGTGCTTCTTGAGGAGCTGGAAGACGCACCGCGGATCCTCGAGCGTCGGGTCGACGGAGTAGGTTTTCGTCTTCGGGTTCGCCTCGTACCCCCACGCCGTCTTGTCGTACGTGTGCTTGGCCTCGTCGAAACCCGTGAAGAGGCCGTCCTGGAAGCCGAACTTCTCGCCGACGATGTATGGCGCGTTCGTGTGGATCTTCACGTAGTCCTCGTGGAACCGCTTCTGGTCGATTGCGTAGCGGATGATCCCGAGGAGGTAGGCGATGTCGGTCCCGACGCGGATCGGGGAGTAGAGGTCCGCGACCGCGCCTGTCCTCGTGAGGCGCGGGTCGACGACGACGATCTTCGCGTTACGGGTCTTCTTGGCCTCGATCGCCCATTTGAAGCCGCAGGGGTGGTTCTCGGCGGGGTTTCCGCCCATGCAGAGGATGACGTCGGCGTTCTTGATGTCGACCCATCCGTTCGTCATCGCTCCGCGCCCGAACGTGGCGGCCAGACTGGCCACCGTGGGGCCGTGTCATACCCGTGCTTGTGTGTCCCGGTACGGCACGCCCCAGGCGGAAGCCGACTTCCAGTAGAGGTAGTTGAACTCGGTCGTGTCCGTGCAGCCGCCGATCATGGCCATGCCCGGGTTGCGGTTGACGACCTCTCCCTTGGCGTTCTTCGCGACGAAAGACCGGTCGCGCGTGTCCTTGATGTGCCGCGCGATCTTTGCGATCGCCTCGTCCCAGGAGATGTCCTCCCACTTGTCCGAGCCGGGCTTCCTCACCTGCGGCTTGAGGAGGCGGTTCGGGCTGTTGATGTCGTCCTTGACCGTGGTGCCCTTCGGGCAGAGCGTCCCGCGGTTGATGGGGTGGTCGGGATCGCCTTCCACGTGGACGACGGCGGGCGAGGCGTTCTTCGCCTTGTCACCGAGCGTGTGGATGATGAGGCCGCACGAGACGGCGCAGTACGGGCACGTGCTGCGCGTCTCCGTCGTGCGCGAGATCTTGAACTCGCGCATTTCGGCGCGGGCCTCGTGCAGGTCGAAGCCCAGAGCGACGGCTCCGCCCGCCGTGCCCGCCTTCAGGAAGGTTCGTCGAGTCAGGCCCATGAACGCCCTCCTCCGGTTGTTCGATTGAGGCCCTAGCAGACCTCCGGAAGGGGCCGGCTGTCAAGACCAGATCTCAACTCGCGAGCGGCCCGTAGAGGTCGGGGCGCCGGTCGCGGAAAAATCCCCACGACGCCCGGTCGCGCCGGACCTGCGCGAGGTCGATCGTCGCCACGGCGACGCCTTCTTCCTCCCGCCCGAGCTCCGCGAGCTTCTCACCGCGCTGATTCGCGACGAACGACGAACCGTAGAAGACCTGTCCGCCCTCGTTTCCGACGCGGTTCGCGGCGACGACGGGCGCAACGTTGCAGACGGCGTGGCCGAGCATCGCGCGCTGCCAGAGGTCGCGCGTGTCCAGCGCCGGGTTTTCGGGCTCCGAGCCGATCGCGGTGGGGTAGAGGAGGACGTCCGCGCCCGCGAGGAGCATCGAGCGCGCGGCCTCCGGGAACCACTGGTCCCAGCAGATGCCGACGCCGAGATGCGCGGGCTTCGCGTCCCACGCGCGGAACCCCGTGTCGCCGGGGCGGAAGTAGAACTTCTCCTCGTACCCGGGCCCGTCCGGGATGTGGCTCTTGCGGTAGATCCCCATCACGGTCCCGTCCGCGTCGATCATCGCGAGGCTGTTGTAGTACGCATGCCCCGCCTTCTCGAAGAAGGAGACGGGAATGGCGGCATGGAGCTCCTTCGCGAGGGCCGAGAAGCGCGCGATCGTCGGGTGGCCTTCGGCCGGCCTCGCCCACGCGAAGTAGCGGTCCCGCTCCTCGCGGCAGAAGTACGGCCCCTCGAAGAGCTCGGGCGGGAGGATCACCGCCGCGCCCTTCGTCGCGGCCGCGCGGACGAGGGATTCGACCTTCGCGACGTTCTCCTCGACGGAGCCCGCGAGCGCGCACTGGACGGCGGCGAACGTGACGTTCTGGACTTCCGTCATGCGGGCACCTGCTGGCTGATGCAGTGGAAGGCCCCGCCGCCCTCGAGGAGCCGGCGGGCGGGGACGGAGACGGCGCGGCGGCCGGGGAAGAGCCGTCCGATCGCGGCGCGGGCAGGCTCGTCGTTCGGGACGCCGTACGCGGGCACGGCGACCGTCGTGTTCGCTATATAAAAATTCACGTAGCTGGCGGGCATGGGCGCGCCGTCCGGGCCCTCGACGAGGCCGGGCGACGGGACCGCCGTGACGTTCAGCAGGCGCCCGGCCGCGTCGCGCATCTTCCTGAGATCGCGCGCGATCTGGAGGAGCGCCGTGCGGTTCGGGTCCGCGGCGTCCGCGGGGGACATGCAGACGACTTCCCCGGGTGCGAAGAAGCGCGCGATCGTGTCGATGTGCCCGTCCGTGTGGTCGTTCAGGAGGCCGTCGCCGAGCCAGAGGACGGTCGAGACGCCGAGCGCGTCCTTGACGCCGTCCTCGATCGCCTTCCGCGTCATCCCCGCGTTGCGGTTCGGGTTCAGGAGGCACTGGCGCGTCGTGAGGCACGTGCCCTCGCCGTCCACCTCGACCGAGCCGCCTTCGAGCACCCAGGGGAAGCGGTACGCGGGGAGGCCCGAGGCCTCCGCGACCTTTTCCGAGACGCCGGCGTCGTGCGGGAGGACGTACTTGCCGCCCCAGCCGTTGAACGCGAAGCAGGCGGCCGCGCGCTCGTGGCCGGGGCCGGCGAGAAAGACCGGCGCCGTGTCGCGCAGCCAGATGTCGCCGAACGGGATCACGAAAAAGCGCGCCTCGAGGCCCGCGAGCGCGGTCGCCGCGAGGCGGCCGTTCTCGTCGTCGGGAACGAGGACGTGGAGCCGCTCTCCGCGCGGGGCGCCGGACGGGCCGCGGTCGGCGATCGCCGCCGCGAACTGCGTGAAGGCGTCGCGGACGTCGGGGAGGGCGTCCTCCCAGAGGTCGGCGTGGCTCGGCCACGCGAGCCACACCGCGTCGTGGCGGTCCCATTCGGCGGGCTGGCGGAAGCCGGCCGCCCGGGGCGTTTCCCCCGGCGGCCGCGGCGGAGCGGGCATCGCGCCGGACTATAAAGGACGGGGAGCGCCCGGGCCGGTCCCGGTGGCGCGCTCCGCGGCATGCTCTCGCAGCGCCGTGAGGAGATCCCCCCACCAGAGGCCGATCATCCGCGCGAACGCGGCGCCCTGAAGGCCGTGGCGGGCCGGGTGGTCCGCGGGCAGCGCGCTCCAGCCGGCGTGGTGGACGGTCACGAGGGTGCCGTCCCCGCGCGGGACGAAGCGAACCGTGACGCGCGTCGACTCTCCGGGCTTGAAGTTGACGCCGCGCCACTCGAGCTCGAGGAGGGACGGCGGCTCCCACGCGAGGATGCGTCCGACCGTGTGCGTCCGCGCGTCCGGTGGCGCGCCCCACGTCTCGAAGAGGCGTCCGCCCGGGCCCGGCTCGAAGCCGAGGGCGCCGCGCCGCATTCCCGCGATGCGAAAGCGCGGGCCCTGCCGCCACCAGAGGTCCGTCTCCTTCGTGAAGACGTCCCATGCGGCCGCGGGCGGGACGTCCACGAAAACGCTGACGCGGGCCGAGTCTCCGGGAGGAGGAGTCCCGCTCAACGCGCCTTTCTCCCACGCGCGCGCTCGGCGCGCCGCTTGAACGCGGCGAGCTCGAGCGTCCAGAAGCGCTCGACGTCCGCCACCCACGCGCGCAGCGCGTCGAACGGCTCGGGCTTCAGCCTGTAGACCCTCACGCGCGCGTCGCCAGCGTCCGCGCCGTGCGCCTCCTCGACGAGCCCGGTCTCCCGAAGGACCCGAAGATGCCGGCTCATCGCGGGCGCGCTCAGGCCGAGCGCGGCCGCGAGCTCGCCCGCGCGTCGCTGCCTCACCCGGAGGAGGTCCACGGCGCCGCGGCGCGCGGGGTCGGCGAGCGCGGCGAGCGTCCGGTCGAGGCCGTTCATGCGCTCAGGCCTTCGGCTTCGGGCTGCGCAGCCGCTCGGCGAACCACCAGTGGTGTCCGCCGACGTCCACGCACTCGTAGCTCTTGTCGGACCAGTAGTCCTCGCCGTAGTCCGAGATCTTCGGCTCCACGACGATGCGGGCGCCCTTCGCGCGGGCCCTCTCGCAGTGCGCGACGACGTCGTCCACGTAGGCGAACAGGTTCTGTGTGTTCGCGCCTCCGACCTGCCTCGGACTCCGGATCTGCGGGAACTTGTCGGCCTTCTCCGCGCCGGCGACCATGACGACGCCGTCGCCGTAGACGAGCTCGGAGTGCTCGATGCGCCCGCCCTCGCCCTCGACCTTGAGGCGCACCTCGAAGCCGAACGCGTCGCACAGCCAGTCGATCGCGGCCGCCGCGTCGTCGTAGTAGAGGGAGGACGAGATGCGGGGCCAGTCGGGGGGAGTCGGTTTCAGTTTCATGGGGCCTCCGAGGAGAGAAGATTAAGATTTCTTAGAATAGTTAATACAATTCGCAAAGATTGCATTCCCGGAGCCGAATGTCAAGGGCCTCGCGCGGGCGGGCGGGAAAGCGCCCGACGAGCCAAGAGGTCGCCCGCCCTGGGCCGGCGGCACCCCTGCCCTCTTCACCTTCTGAGAAGATCTTCCGGGTTCTCTTCGGACCGCGAGGATCCGCGCCGGAACCTACTCGGGCAGCGATTCCCGCGTGAGGTTCCGGTTCGCGTCCTTGCCGACCCAGATGTTGTCCTCGACGCGGATGCCGCCCATCGGGATCAGGCGGTCCACGAGCGCCCAGTCCACCGCGGCGCGGTGGGGGCCCTGGCGGACGGGGTCGAGGAGCATCGGGATGAAGTAGAGGCCCGGCTCGATCGTGAAGAGCATGCCCGGCTCGATCGGCCGGACGGTGCGGAGCGCCGGGTGGTCGGCGGGCGGCGGCGCGGGCGTGCCCGTGCGGTCGGCCTGGCGGCCCGCGACGTCGTGCACCTGCAGGCCGAGGAAGTGGCCGAGGCCGTGCGGGAAGAACGGGAACGTGAGGCGCGACGTGACGGCTTCGTCGGAGGAGATCTTCAGCACGCCGACCTCCCGAAGGAGCTCGGCGACGTCTTTCTGCGCGCGGAGGTGGAGGTCGCGGTAGTGGAGCGGCGGCCGCGCCTCGAGGCAGAGCTTCGCCTGCAGCGCCTTCATCCCGTCGAGGAGCCGCGCGAAGACGGGCTCGACGCCGTCCTTCACCCACGTGCGCGTGATGTCGGACGCGTAGCCGTTCACGGTCGCGCCCGCGTCGACGAGGAGGACGTGCGAGGGCTTGCCCAGCGGCCCGCGCTTGCCGTGGTAGTGGAGCGTCGCGGAACGGTCGTCGAGCGCGACGATCGAGGTGTAGGGGAGCGCCTCCTCCACGTCGCCGATCGCCGTGAGGTACGCGTGGTGGAGCTCCATCTCGGAGGCGCCCGCGCGAAACGCCTTCTCGAGGGCGCGGTAGCCGGGCGCGGCCTTCGCGTTCGCGACGGCGACCTGCTCGGCCTCCCACGGGGTCTTGTACGAGCGCTCCCAGTCCAGCCGGGCGACGAGCCCTTTCGGGTTCACGTTCTGCGTGCGGAATCCGTGCGCGGCGGCTTCGCCGTCGGCCCCGCCCACGAAGGCGGTGCGCGCGAAGCCGTTGCCGGTTTCTTTCCATGCCGCCTCGGAGGTCGCGACGTCGACGACGTCGAACTCCCGCGCGACGAACGCGGGCGCGGGCGCGGGCGGCGCATACCAGTAGTCGCGCGGCTGGACGCGGACGAGACGCGGCTTCTTCCCGGGGACGACGTCGAGGAGGTGGTACGGGCCCTCCACGGGCGCCCAGTGCGCGAACGTCGGCGTCGGATGGAACGGCGCGTCGTTGTCGTCCGCGAAGTACGTGAACGGGACGCCGGAGTGGACGACCATCCGGTCGAAGCCGGTCTCCTCGAGCGCGCGCGCCGTCGTGGATGCGAGGCGGGCGAGGTGTTCCGCGTAGAGATCGGCCATGGTTCTCCTCAGGCGGGCGCGAGGCCCAGACCCTCCGCCTGCTCGACGAGGCGCCGGAGGGTGTCGTGCAGGTCGCGCCGCGTGCTCTCGATCTCGGCGCGCAGGTCGTCCAGCTTCGCCTCGGCGGCGGCGCCGGCCCGGATGCATGCCGCGGCGTAGTCCTCCTGGAGCTTCTCGAGGCGTGCCGAGGCGCGGAGGCGGGCCGCCTCGAGCTCGACGAGGGCCGCGTGCGCGGCGACGCTCGCGGCCGAGCGGATCTCCTCCCAGCGCGCCGCGAGCGCGTCGGCGGCGTCGGAGGCGAGGAGCGCCGGCGAGGCGACGGCGCCGGCGCCCGAGGTCAGGCGCGCGATGACGGCGGCCGTCGGCGCGCGGCGGAGCGACGTCACGACGCCGAGCTTCTCGCCGGCCCAGAGGAGGTAGAAGCTCGCGTCGAGCTGCCACCAGCGGAAGCCCTGCGCGGCCGAGCTCGGGTAGAAGTGGTGGTTGTTGTGCCAGCCCTCGCCCATCGTCACGAGGGCGAAGATCATGCTGTTGCGGCTCGTGTCCGCCGTCGGGAACACGCGGCGCCCGAAGACGTGCATGACCGAGTTGATCGTGAACGTGCCGTGCCAGAGGAGCACGGTCGCGACGAAGTAGCCCCACACGAGGCCCGTCCAGCCGAAGAGCGCGAAGGAGAGGAGTCCGTAGAGCATCGTCGCGGCGTACTGGTTGCGGTCCAGCCACACGAGCTCGGGGAACTTCGCGAGATCGGGGATGCGCGTGAAGTCCGTCTCGTCGTACTTGCCCGAGAGGATCCAGCCGATGTGGCTCCACCAGAAGCCGTCCTGTTTCGGGCTGTGGATGTCCTCGGGCGTGTCGGAGTACTTGTGATGGTGGCGGTGGTTCGACGCCCACCAGAGGACGCCCTTCTGCGCCGCCGTCTGCCCGAGGAGGGCGAGGAGGAATTGCGGCACGCGCGAGAGGCGATAGGCCCTGTGCGAGAAGTAGCGGTGGAAGCCCGCCGTGATCGCGAACATCCGGAGGTAGTACGAGGCGAGGCAGAGGAGGACGCCCTTCCAGGACAGGCCGACGAGCGCGACGCCCGCGACCGCGGCCACGTGGACGAGGGCGAAGCCGAACGCCGCGACGGGCCGGATGTGGTGGCGGGAGCGGGGCTCGGGAAGCGCGATGTCGGGCATCGAAGGTCCTTTTGTTCGGGTGAGGCCTCCGCCCGGCCGCGCCGCCGGGCGAACTCTCATCCTAAGCCCTCGACGCCCGCCCGTACAGCGGGAACGGGCCCGTTACTTCGTCGCGGGAGCCGCGGGAGCCGCCGGAGCCGCGGACTTCGGCGCGGGCTTGTTCGCCTCGACCGTGATCACGAGGTCCACGTCGTCCGAGAGCATCGGGCTCTGGTCCACGATCGCATTCCAGTTCACGCCGAAGTCCCTGCGGTTGAGCTTGCCCGTCACGTCGAAGCCGGCCTTCTGCCCGCCGCGGCCGTCGCTCGCGAAGCCGTTTGCCGTCACGTTCAGCGTGACCGGCTTCGTGACGCCGCGGATCGTCAGGTCGCCCGTGACGTCGAACACGTCCTTGCCCTTCGGGGTCACCTTCGTGGACTTGAACGTGATCTCCGGGTACTTCGCCGTGTCGAAGAAGTCGGGCGAGTTGAGGTGCTTCTCGCGGTTCGGGTTGCCCGTGTCGATGCTCGCGGCCTCGATCCTGAGCTCGACGGAGCTCTCCTCGGGCTTCGTGCGGTCGAGGACGATCGTCCCGTCGAATTTCCCGAAGTGGCCGCCGACCTTCGAGACGAAGTGGCGGACCTTGAATCCGATCTCGGTGTGGTTCTTGTCGAGGACGAACGTCTCCTTCTCGGCGCGCGCGGGCGAGGCGGAGAAGGCGAGGGCGAAGGCGAGCGCCAGGGGAGCGAGGGCGCGGCGTCGGATCATGCGGGGGAGTCTCCTTTTCGATAGAGTGGGGCGAAGCCCCGGAGGGCGAGTCTATCGGGAATCCGTATCCGGAGCTGTGACGAATTGCACGGAGAGGACCAAATGCCCGAAACGCAGACCCAGGACTTCAAGAGCCACCGCCGCTTCGATCCCTGGTACCACTTCTTCGCGCTCCCGGTGATCGGGGTCGCGTTTTTCGTCAGCCTGTGGCACGCGATCAAGGCGCCGTCGGGCTGGTCGATCTGGGGGACGATCGTAGCGGCCGCCCTCGCCGTCCTCGCCCTCAAGGCCCGGACGTTTTCCCTGAAGGTGCAGGACCGGATCATCCGGCTCGAGGAGCGGCAGCGCCTCGCCGCCCTCCTTTCCGAGCCGCTCCGCGGCCGGATCGGCTCGTTGTCCGAGCAGCAACTCATCGGGCTGCGGTTCGCGTCCGACGGCGAGGTCGCCGGCCTCGTACAGGCCGCGCTCGACGAGAACCTCAGCGGCGAGGCGATCAAGAAGCGCGTGAAGAACTGGCGGCCGGACTTCTTCCGGGTCTGACGCGCCCGGCCCTCTAGCCGATCCGGGGGCCCGCGTCCCCCAGGAACTCCTGACGGACCTCCTCCATCGCCGTGCGCGCGGCGAGGCTGAGGCGGTCGACGTCCGCGTCCGTCATCCCGTCCGTCGGGATGGGCGTCAGAAAACGGACACGCACGACCCCCGGGCGGACCATCCAGCGGTGCGCGTCGAGCACCGTCCACATCGGGGACGTCACGAACGGGACGACGGGCACCTGCGCGGCGATCGCGAGGTGGAACGCACCCTTCTTGAACGGAAGCATCTCGGGTTTCGAGTTGCGGTGCCCCTCGGGCAGGACCCACACGCTCAGGCTCTCGCTCCGGATCCGCTCGGCCGCGGCCCGGAGCGACTCGCGCGCCGCGATCGCATTGGACCTGTCGATCAGGATGTGCGTCGAGACCTTCCAGAGCCAGCCGAAAATCGGGATCTTCAGGATCTCCTTCTTCCCGACGGCCACGCTGCGGTCCGGGAAGAACGTCGCCCACGTCGCGATGTCGAGGTTCGACTGGTGGTTTCCGACGACGACGGCGGGCCGCGTCTCGAGCATCGTCGCCCGGTTCTCGACCTCGACCGTCCAGCCGAGGAAGCGCGTCATCACGAACCCGAAGCTGCGGATCCAGATCATCGCGGCCCGAGGGCCGTTGCGGAAGAGCGCGTAGTGGACGAGCGCGACGGCCGCGAACCCGACGAACGAAAGGCCGCCGACCGTGCACGCGAGGACGAAGAAGATGCGGTAACCCAGCCGGCGGAGGAATCCGCCGAGGCCGCCGTTCGAAGAGGGCATGCCGCATTATCGACGGGATGCCGGACGCCGCGAACATCGCGATCCTCGGAGGAGGCGCGGCCGGCCTCCTCGCGGCGATCCGGTGCGCCGAGGCGGGCGCGGCGGGCGTCGTCGTTCTCGAGGCGGCCGCGCAGCCGGGCCGCAAGATCCTCGTCTCGGGCGGCGGGCGCTGCAACGTCCTTCCGATGGAGGAAGCGCGCGAGCGCTTCGTCTCGGCCGCGCCCGCGCGCGTCGTCGGGCGGTTCCTCGCGCGCGTTCCGCTCGAGACGCAGCGCGCGTTCTTCGAGGATCTCCTCGGCGGGCCGTTGCGCGAGGAGCCGGAGGCGAAGAAGCTCTTCCCGCCCTCGAACCGCGCGAAGGACGTGCGCGACGCGCTCGTCGCGCGGGCGCTCGCCTCGGGAGCGGCGATCCGGGCGGGGGCCGCCGTGCGAGAGATCGGGCGGACGGACGCCGGCTTCGCGATCCGGCTCGCGGAAGGCCCCGACGTGACCGCCGCGCGCGTGATCCTCGCGACGGGCGGCCTCTCGGTCCTCGGCGGCGGCGCCGACGGCGGCGGCCTTGCCTGGGCCGAGGCCCTCGGCCATACGCTCGTCCCGACGTACCCCGCGCTCGTCCCGCTCACGGGCGACGCGCCCGCGCACCACGCGCTCAGCGGAGTCAGCGCAAACGCGCGCGTCACGGCGATGAACGCCGCGACCGGCGAGAGCGCCAGGTCGGAAGGCGGTTTTCTCTTCACGCACAGAGGCTGGAGCGGTCCGTCGGTCCTCGACGTCTCGCACGTCGTGGAGAAGGCGGCGCGCGCCGGCGCGCGCGCCGAAGTCCGGGTCTGCTTCGGATTCGGAGAAGAGAAGATTTCTGCGAATGGTCCCGTGCGGGCCGCGGCGGCAAAGGCCTCGACGAGTGCCGAGGCGGCGGCCGCGGCGTGGGACGAGGCCCTGCGCGCCGGCGGCGCCTCGGGCGCAGGCGCTTCCCTTTCTTCCTTTCTGAGAAAATCTTCTTCTTCTCTTCCCGACCGTCTGCTCCAGCTCGTCTTCGCCGAGTGCGGCGTCGCGGATCAGCCGCTTTCGCGTCTGACGCGCGACGCGCGGCGGAAGGTGGCCGCGACGCTCGCCGCGTTCACGATTCCCGCGACGGGAACCGAGGGTTACCGCACGGCCGAGGTCACGGGCGGCGGCGTCGCGCTCGACGAGGTCGATCCGGGCAGCGGAAAGAGCAAGGTCGTCCCCGGGCTGTGGCTCGCGGGCGAGGTGCTCGACGCGTTCGGCCCGATCGGCGGCTTCAACTTCCAGTGGGCCTGGGGCACCGGCTGGACGGCGGGGGAGTCGGCCGCGCGGCCCTAGGTCAGATCGGCGGCTCGTCCCACCATTTCGAGAGCCGTCCGGCGGGGAAGGACGGCGCCATCGCACCCGCGTGCTCGTAGTGCGACACGTCGTTGAAGAGCGTCAGGCGCGCCTGGGACGGGCTCCGGAAGTCGAGGACGTTCAGGCATGCCGGGCTCTGGTCGAGGCGGTCGCGGTACGTCCTCGGGTCGAAGCCGATGAGCGCCGAAAGCACGAGCCGGATCGTCGCCTTGTGCGAGACGACGAGGAGCGCCCGGCCCGCATGCTCGTTGACGAGCGAGATGAGCGCGGGCAGGGCGCGCGCGGTGACCTCGAGGCCCGTCTCGCCGCCTTTGGGCGCGAACGTGTAGGGGTCGGCCTCCCAGCACGCGTACTCGTCGGGCCAGAGCGCCGCGACTTCCTTGCGCGTCTTCGTCTCCCACCGGCCGTGGGAGATCTCGCGGAACGCGGGCACGGGCAGAACGGACATCCCGTGCGGCGCCGCGAGGATCCGCGCGCTCTCGAGCGTGCGCTTCATCGGGCTCGCGCAGACGGCCGCGAGCGGCTGGCGCGCGAGCCGCGCCGCGAGGTGGTGAAGCTGCTCGCGGCCCTCGTCCGAGAGCTCGACCTCCGTCTCGCCCGCGAAGCGGTCCTCGGCCGAAAGCGTCGTGGCGCCGTGGCGGACGAGGAAAACGCGCGTCGGCATCCGGTCAGCCCTTCACCGAGAGATTCTTTGAAGGTAAGAGAATTCGCAGGCGTTCGCGCCACTCGCCCTGGAGCTCGATCGTGGCGCCCACCACCGAGCCACCCGTGCCGAGGGATTTCTTGAGGTCCTTCGCTAATCCTTCCAAGAAATCCGAATTATTCGGCAGTCCGTCGAGGACCGTCACTGCCTTGCCGCTCCGGCCCTTCTTCTCGAGCCGCAGCTTGACGACGACCTTCGGCGGGACCTTCTCTTCCTGTTTCGAGGAGCACCTGCAGTCGTCGCTCGGCCAGCCGCACGTCGCGCAGACGCGGCCCGCGGCCGTCGAGTAAACGAGGCGAACGGGGTCGCGCCGGTTCACAGAGGGATTATGCTTCCCTCGTCATGGCCGATCCGATCGACGCGCCGCCTGCCGTCTTCGTCCCGCCCGCCGCGATCGAGGTCCACGCCGTGCGCGCGTCCGGCCCGGGCGGGCAGAACGTGAACAAGGTCGCGTCCAAGATCCTCCTCGAGATCGACCTCGCGAAGGTCGACGGCCTGGACGGCCTCGCGCGCCGCCGCCTCGCGACGCTCGCGGGCCGCAGGCTCGGCGCGGACGGGATCCTGAGGCTCACGGCCCAGCGAAGCCGCGACCAGTACCGCAACCTCTCGGAGGCGCGCGACAAGGCGAAGGACCTCCTCGAGAAGGCGCAGGCCGCTCCGCGTTCGCGCCGCGCGACGCGCCCGTCGCGCGCCGTGAAGGAGGAGCGCCTCGCGTCCAAGAAGAGGACGGGCGCCGTGAAGGCGGCGCGCCGCCTCGTCCGCGACGACGACTGAGGGGTCAGGCGGTTTCGAACGCGGGCTTCGCCTTGATCGGAACGGGCCGGCCGTCCTCGCCGACGTTCACGAAGACGACCTCGGCCTCGGTCACCTTCACGACGTTGTTCCATTCCCGCCAGCGCTCGGCCGTCACGGTCACCTTCACGGTGACCGACGTCGTCCCGATCTTCTCGACCTTCGCGTAGAAGCTCACGATGTCGCCGACGTAGACGGGGTTGTGGAACACGACCTCGTTCATCTTCACGGTCACGACGAGGTCGCAGAAGGGCCGCGTGGCGATCGCGCCGGCCTGGTCGATGTAGGCGAGGAGAACGCCGCCGAAGATCGTCCCGCGCCCGTTCGTGTCGCGCGGCAGCATCGAGACGCGGATCGCGGGCTCGTGGGCGTTCGTGTCCATGGGGCGACGATACCGCGTCCCCGTTTCTCTACAATCTCCCCATGCCGAAGATCCTCCCTCGGGAGTCCGTCCGCGAGCACCCGCTCTACCGCTCCGCGATGGCGGCGCAGCACGCCGCCTACCAGCTCATGCGCGACGTGCCGCCCGCGGACAAGGCCGACGCGACGCGCCTCCACGTCGCGCTCGTCCACGCGACCACGTGGGCGGCGGCGCTCGTCGACCCGGACGTGGCCGCGAAGGACCGCGAGTCGGCGCGCGCGGGCTTCGAGGCGTCGGTCGCGACCGCGAGGGAGATGCTCGGCCCCCTCGCGCCGCTCGCGAACGACGCAGGGATCGTGAGCACGCTCGAAGAGAAGATCGAAGAGCTCGGCCGGCCCCTCACCCTCTAGGAAATCCGGCTATTCCTCTTTTTTCGTGCCCAGCACCACGAGGACGATCAGGAGCAGAAGGACGATGAGGCCGATGACGATCGTCGTCGTGCGCGAGGAGCCGGCGGGCGGCTCGGTCGCGGGTGTTTCGGTCTTCGCCGGAGCGGCGGACGCCGACGTCGCCGCCGGCGCGGCGGACGCGGCGGTGGCCGGCGCGGGCGCGGCCGTCTCGGGAGCCGAGGCGGTCGTCGCGGCGGTCGAAGCCGGTGCGGCGGGGCTCGCCGTCGTCTGGGCGAACCCGGCGGACGCGGCGAGGAGAAGCACGGCGAGGACGGCGGAAAGCGCGGGGCGACGTTTCATGGCCGGGGAAACTATCGGTCGCGGGCGAGGGCGTCAAGCGGCGGGCAGGGCGGCGTGAACCGGCGGCGCGATCTCCTGCGACTCGACGCGGCCGTCTTCCTCTCGGGCACGGCCCTCATGGCGCTCGAGATCGTCGGGAGCCGCGTCCTCGCGCCGGTCTTCGGGACGTCGCTCTTCGTCTGGGGCGCGCTCATCACGACGTTTCTCGCGGCTCTCGCGGCCGGTTACGCGCTCGGCGGCCGCCTCGCGGACCGAAGGCCCGAGCCGGCGCTCCTTTCGAACGTCCTCCTCACCGCGGGCGCGGTCGTGATCATCCTCTTCGCCGCGCCCGACGCGGTCCTCGCGGCCGCGAGCGGCGCGCCCGTCCCGGACCGCTTCCGGGCGCTCCTCGCGGCAGTCGTCCTCTTCGGCCCGCCGAGCGTCCTCATGGGCGCCGTGACGCCGTTCGCCGTGCGCCTCGCGGCCCGGGAGCTCGCTCTCGTCGGCTCGGCCGCCGGCCGGCTCTCGGCGGTCTCGACCGTCGGATCGATCCTCGGCGCGTTCGCGACGGCGTTCTTCCTCATTCCGACGTTCGCGACACGGCCGATCCTCTTCGGCATCGGGGTCGCGCTCCTCGGGGCGGCGATGCTCGTTCCCGCGGGGCGCCCGCTCCGGCGCGTCGTCTCGGCGATCCTGGCCGGAGGCGCCGCCGCGCTCGTGTTCCTCGTGGGACCGGGCATCGCGAAGCCGCCGACGCCGGTCGGGACGCTCGTGTTCGAGAAGGAGACGGCGTACCACCACATCCGCGTCGTCGATCAGGGCCTGCGCCGCGGGCTCTACTTCGACAACCGGCTCCAGGGCTGGGCGCCGCTGCGGCCGGACGTCCCGTTCGGCCCGAGCTACGTGGACGGCCTCGCGCTCTCGCTCGCGTTCGCGCCGGACGCCAGGCGCGTCGTCGCGATCGGCCTGGGCGCCGGCATGCTGCCGACCCTCCTCTCCTCGCGCGTGCCCGCGATCGAGACGACGTCGATCGAGATCGACCCCGAGGTCGTCGCGGTCGCCCGCGAATACTTCGCGTTCGCGCCGGACGCGAACGACCGGGTGATCGTCGGGGACGGCCGGCGCGAGCTGGAGAGACAGGTGGACGGCGCGGACATCGTCGTCGTGGACGCGTACTACTCCGACAGCCTGCCGTTCCACCTCGTGACGAAGGAGTTCGACGCGCTCTGCGCGAAGAAGCTCGGGCCGGGAGGCGTCGTCGCCGTGAACTTCGGCGGCGACCTCACCGGCGCCCGCAACCAGCTCTTGTGGGCCGCCGTCCGGACGCTCGGCGAGGTCTTTGGACGGGTGTACGTCTTCTCGCAGGAGCTCCATGCGGGCGCGCCCTTCTTCCGCGGGAACGCGATCGTGATCGCGACGCGTTCGCCCGAGCGCCTCGACCCGGGCACGCTCGCCGACCGCGCGAAGGCCGCCGCGGAGCGCCTCGGGCGGCCGGGGGTCTCGGAGTGGGCGGGGCGGCTCTACGAGGGCGAGATGCGGACCGCCGGCCTTCCGGTTCTCACGGATGCCTACAGCCCGACCGACGCACTCCAGCACCTCGCTCCATGAAGCGGCTCGCGGCGTCCGCCGCCCTTCTCCTCTTCGCCGGCTGCGCGAAGGCGCCACCGCCCTCGATGCAGGCGCGCCTCGCGGCACGCGCCGAGGCGTCCCCCGGCGTCGAGGCTTACGCGCGAGCCCTTTCCGCCCTCGGCCCGCGTGTCACGGGCAGCGCCGCGTGCGCGAAAGGCGAGGACTTCGCGGCCGCCCGGCTCGCGGGCGTCGGCTACGCGCCCGCCCTCGAATCGTACGTTCGGCCCGAAGGGGCGGCTCTCGACGCGCCGGCGCGGAACGTCCTCGCGGACCTCCCCGGGACCGACGCCGCGCGCGGCCTCGTGCTCCTGGCGGCGCATCTCGACGGCGTCGCCGTGGGACAGGGCGCCGCGGACGACGCCGTGAACGTCGCCGCGCTCCTCGAGGCGGCGCGCACGCTGAAGGCCCTCGCGCCCCGGCCGCGCCGGACGATCCGGTTCGCGTTCTTCACGGGCGAGGAGCAGAAGATGGCGGGGTCGTCCGCGTACGTGGCGGCGCACGGTTCCGAGCCGCATGCGCTCGCCGCGGTCTTCGATCTCGGCTCCGGCCGGACGAAGGGCTTTTACCTGAACGGCGGGAAGGCGGACCTCCGCGCCCTCTTCCAGCGGGCGCTCGCACCCGACGAGAGGTGGCGCGCCGTCTTCGGCGTCTTCCAGATCTGGCCGGGGTGCGACGCGTTCCCGTTCGTGAAGGCCGGGATCCCCGTCCTGACGGCGTTCCAGGTCGACCCCGGCTACGCCGCGATCCACCACACCGCATCCGACACCGTCGACCGGCTGGACTTCGCGGCCGCGCGCGAGACTGCCGGCCTCGCCGCGGCGCTCGCGTGGGGAGTCGCGGACGACGAGGCCCCGGACCTGCCCCGCAAGACGCCGGTCGAGGTCCGCGAGCTCCTGGAGCGCTACGGGATCAGCCCCTGACGCGTCGCGGCCGGCGGAGAAATGCCGCCCTGGCGGGTTGGCGTCGGGTCAGTGCGTCGTCTCGCCGGTCCGGGTCGTGCGTAGCTGGGCGAGTTCGGCCTTCAGGCTCTCGAGGTCTTCCAGAAGGCTCTCGAGGTCCGAGGACGGGATCCCGTTCAGAGCAGGGGACTTGAGGAGCATCTGCACCTCGTCCAGCTTGCTCTCGGCCAGGTTGAGCGCCTCGCTGACGTCCCTTCCGGACGTGTCGAGGAAGGCCTCCCCGACGAGGGAAGGCACGGATACGGCCGCTTTTCGGAGGCGGGTGCCCGCCTCCGTCCCCTTGGCTCCCGCCGCCTCCACGGCCGCGTAGACCGTATGAGCGAGCGTCATCCCCCTCTTCCAGAGGGGGAGGTTCTTGTAATCGCCGGCCATCACCCTCTTTATACGCCGCGGGGCTCCCGGACGTTCCCCCCCCGATCTCGCGTCCCGTCCAAAGCCGGGCGGGATGATGGGTTTGCTTCATATCCGGTCCCGATTTCCGGGTGCTAGCCTCGCGCACCAACGCCTCCACCAAGGACCGCTGGAAGCGAGGAAGGAACCATTCATGCGACGCAAAGTGACCGTGATCGGGGCTGGCAACGTGGGCGCGACAACCGCCCAGCGCATCGTGGAGCAGAACCTCGCCGACGTCGTCCTCGTGGACGTCCTCGAGGGCGTTCCGCAGGGCAAGGGCCTGGACATGTTCCAGTCGGGAGCCGTCGAAGGCTTCGACATGAAGATCGTCGGGACGAACGGCTACGACGAGACCGAGGGCTCCGACCTCGTGATCGTGACGGCCGGCCTCGCCCGCAAGCCGGGCATGTCGCGGGACGACCTCCTGAGGAAGAACGAGGAGATCGTCGGCGAGTGCATTGCGAAGACCTCGCGCGGCTCGCGCGACCTCAAGGTCATCGTCGTGACGAACCCCCTCGACGCGATGTGCGAGGTCGTCCGGCGCGTCACGAAGCTCCCGAAGCAGAACGTGATCGGCATGGCGGGTATCCTCGACAGCGCGCGCATGCGCGCTTTCATCTCGATGGAGCTCGGGGTCTCGATGTCGAACATCCACGCGACGGTTCTCGGCGGCCACGGCGACACGATGGTCCCGCTCCCGCGGTATTCCACGGTGGCCGGCGTCCCGATCACGGAGCTCATGTCGCCCGAGCGCGTCGCGGCCATCTGCAAGCGCACCGCGTCCGGCGGCGCCGAGATCGTGAACCTCCTCAAGACCGGCTCGGCGTATTACGCGCCGTCGGCGGCCGCCGTCGAGATGGCCGAGGCCATTTTCAACGATCGCAAGAAGATCCTCCCGTGCGCCGCGTACCTCGAGGGGGAATACGGGATCAAGGGCCTCTTCGTGGGCGTCCCGGTCGTCCTCGGCGCCAAGGGCATCGAGAAGATCATCGAGCTCAAGCTCAGCCCGGAGGAGTCCGCCGCCCTCCAGAAGTCCGCCACCGCCGTCCAGGAGCTCGTCGGACTCCTGAAAGTCTGATCCCGCTGCCCGTCCAGGGGAGGAGAATCGCTCGAATGGCTGCGCCCGCAACGTTCCTCGGTTCCTCGGTCGGCAAGAAGATCGTCATGGCGGTCACCGGGATCGTCCTGTCGCTCTTCGTCCTCGGCCACATGGCCGGCAACCTCCAGGCGTTCCTTCCGAACGGCGCCGAGGCATTGGATCACTATGGTGCTTTCCTCAGGGAGCTCCTGCACGGCACGGGCATCTGGTTCGTGCGCGCGGGCCTCCTCCTCGCGGTCGGCCTCCATATCTGGGCGTACCTGACGCTCTCGGTGAAGAGCTGGGCGGCCCGCCCGAAGGGCTACGCCGTGACGGACTACGAGGAAGCGACGTTCGCCTCGCGCTCCATGCGCTGGACGGGGCCCATCCTCGGAGTCTTCATCGTCTTCCACCTCATGCACCTGACGATCGGCAACGTGCACCCGCACTTCGTCGAGGGCAAGGTCTACCAGAACCTCGTCACGGGCCTCGCCCCGGTCCCGATCGCGCTCTTCTACATCCTCGCGATGGGCTGCCTCGCGTTCCACCTGTGGCACGGCGCCTGGTCGATGTTCCAGACCCTCGGCCTCTCGCATCCGAAGTACCTGAAGGCTCGCAAGGCGTTCGCGATCGTCTTCACGGTCCTCGTGACCGGGGGATTCGTCCTCGTGCCAATCGCCGTGCTGGCGGGGGTGCTGAAATGATCGACCTGAAGGCGAACGTCCCCGACGGCCCCATCGAGAAGAAGTGGGACAAGCACCGCTTCGACATGAAGCTCATCAACCCGGCGAACAAGCGGAAGTACTCCGTGATCGTCGTCGGGTCGGGCCTCGCGGGCGGCGCGGGCGCCGCGTCCCTCGCGGAGCTGGGCTACAACGTCTCCTGCTTCTGCTACCAGGACAGCCCGCGCCGCGCGCACTCGATCGCCGCGCAGGGCGGCATCAACGCCGCGAAGAACTACCAGAACGACGGAGACAGCATCCGGCGCCTCTTCTACGACACGGTCAAGGGCGGCGACTTCCGGGCGCGCGAAGCGAACGTCTACCGGCTCGCACAGGTCAGCGTGAACATCATCGACCAGTGCGTCGCGCAGGGCGTGCCCTTCGGGCGCGAGTACGGCGGCCTGCTCGGAAATCGCTCGTTCGGCGGCGCGCAGGTCTCGCGCACCTTCTACGCGCGGGGCCAGACGGGGCAGCAGCTCCTCCTCGGCGCCTATCAGGCCCTCGAGCGCCAGATCGGCCTCGGCAAGGTGATCATGTATCCCCGCCACGAGATGCTCGAGCTCGTCGTCGTCGACGGGCGGGCGCGCGGCATCGTCACGCGCGACATGGTCACGGGCGCGATCGAGTCTTACGCCGCGGACGCCGTCATCCTCGCGACCGGCGGCTACGGCAACGTCTTCCACCTCTCGACGAACGCGACCGGGTGCAACACGACCGCGATCTGGCGCGCCTACAAGAAGGGCGCCGCGTTCGGAAACCCCTGCTACACGCAGATCCACCCGACGTGCATCCCCGTGACGGGCGACCACCAGTCCAAGCTCACGCTGATGTCCGAGTCGCTCCGCAACGACGGGCGCATCTGGGTCCCGCTCAAGAAGGGCGAGACGCGGCCTCCCGACCAGATCCCCGAAGCCGAGCGCGACTACTATCTCGAGCGGAAGTACCCCAGCTACGGCAACCTCGCGCCGCGCGACATCGCCTCGCGCGCCGCCAAGCAGGTCTGCGACGAGGGGCGCGGCGTCGGCGAGACGCACTACGGCGTCTACCTCGACTTCGCCGACGCGATCAAGCGCCTCGGCGAGGACGTGATCCGCGACCGCTACGGCAACCTCTTCGACATGTACGAGCGCATCACGGACGAAAACCCCTACAAGGTTCCGATGCGCATCTACCCGGCCTCGCACTACACGATGGGCGGCCTCTGGGTGGACTACAACCTCATGTCCACGATCCCGGGTCTCCACGTTGCGGGCGAGGCGAACTTCTCGGACCACGGCGCGAACCGTCTCGGCGCGAGCGCCCTCATGCAGGGCCTCGCGGACGGCTACTTCGTCCTGCCGTACACGATCGGCAACTACCTCGCCGGAACGAAGAAGGACGCCGTCGACACGAAGCACGCGGCCTTCCGGGACGCGGAGGCCGCGGTCGACGCCCGCATCAAGAAGCTCCTCGCCGTGAAGGGCAAACGGACCGTCGACTCCTTCTCCAAGGAGCTCGGCAAGATCATGTGGGAATACTGCGGCATGGCCCGCAACAGGGCCGGGCTCGAGACCGCGCTGAAGAAGATCCCCGCGCTGCGTGAGGAGTTCTGGAAGGGCGTGACGGTCGCGGGCCAGCCCGGGGAGCTGAACCAGTCGCTCGAGCGGGCGGGCCGCGTCGCCGACTTCCTCGAGCTCGGCGAGCTCATGTGCCTCGACGCGCTCGCGCGCGAGGAGTCCTGCGGCGGCCACTTCCGCGAGGAGTACCAGACGCCGGACGGCGAGGCCGTCCGCAACGACGAGAAGTTCTGCCACGTGGCGGCCTGGGAATACACGGGCGAGGGCAAGGCGCCGGTGAGGCACGTCGAGCAGCTCGAATTCCAGGACGTCCACCTCGCCACGAGGAGCTACAAGTGAGACTGACGCTGAGCATCTGGCGCCAGAAGGACTCGAAGTCCGAAGGGAAGTTCGTCACGTACGACGCCCCGGACATCAGTCCCGACATGTCCTTCCTCGAGATGCTCGACATCGTGAACGAGCGCCTCATCCTCAAGGGAGAGGACCCCGTCGCGTTCGACCACGACTGCCGCGAGGGCATCTGCGGGATGTGCAGCATCGTCGTGAACGGGAACCCCCACGGCCCGCGCCGCGGGACGACGGCCTGCCAGCTCCACATGCGGAGCTTCAAGGACGGCGACACGATCACGCTCGAGCCGTGGCGCGCGACGCCGTTCCCGATCGTCAAGGACCTCATCGTCGACCGCTCGTCCTACGACCGCATCATCGCGGCGGGCGGCTTCGTCTCCGTCGCGACGGGCAGCGCGCCCGACGGCAACGCGATCCCGATCAAGAAGAGCTGCTCGGACCGCGCGATGGACGCGGCCGCGTGCATCGGCTGCGGCGCGTGCGCGGCGGCCTGCCCGAACGCCTCGGCGATGCTCTTCGTCGCCGCGAAGGTCTCGCACCTCGCGCTCCTCCCGCAGGGCCAGCCCGAGCGCTACGAGCGCGTCCTCTCCATGGTCGCGCAGATGGACGCCGAGGGCTTCGGCACGTGCACGAACCACGGCGAGTGCTCGCGCGCCTGCCCGAAGGAGATCAAGCAGGAGTTCATCGCCCAGCTGAACCGGGACTTCCTGAAGGCGAGCCTCATGTCCCGCCCGAAGATCGCGGAGGCTGGCTCCGGCTAGACGCCTGCGGTACCCTTCCCCGGCTTGTCCGACCAGATCCGCGTCCGCGGCCTCCGAAAGCAGTTTCCGAAGGTCCTCGCCGTCGCGGGCGTGGATCTCGCCGTCACGAAAGGCGAGGTCTTCGGGCTCCTCGGCCCGAACGGGGCGGGGAAGACGACGACCCTCGAGATGATCGAGGGCCTCACGCCCGCCGACGCCGGCACGATCGAGATCTCCGGCCTCAACTGGCGGCAGAACGCGCCCGAGATCCGCGCCCGAATCGGCGTCCAGCTGCAGGCGACGAGCCTCTACAACAAGATCACGCCGCGCGAGGCGCTCGATCTGTTCGGGAGCTATTACCCGAAGAGGCGCGGCACCGACGAGCTCCTCGACCTCGTGCAGCTCAAGGACAAGGCCGACGCGTACCACGTCACGCTCTCGGGAGGGCAGGCGCAGCGCCTCGCGCTCGCCCTTGCGCTCGTGAACGACCCCGAGGTCATCTTCCTCGACGAGCCGACGGCCGGCCTCGACCCGCAGGGGCGAAGGTCGCTCTGGGAGGTCGTCCGGAAGATGAAGGCCGAGGGCCGGACGACGATGCTCACGACCCACTACATGGACGAGGCCGAAGCGCTCTGCGACCGGCTCGCGATCCTCGACCACGGCCGGGTCCTGCGCGTCGGGACGCCCGCGGAGCTCATCGCGTCGCTCGGGATCCCGAGCGTCGTCGAGCTCACGTTCGAGGGCGCCGCTCCCGACCCCTCGGCGTTCGCCGCGCGCCTCGGCGCCGGCGTCGAGGTCCGGGGCGACGTCTGGGAGATCCCGACGCCGGACCCGAAGGCGCTCCTCCCGAAGCTCCTCACGGCGATCGACGCCGAGCGGCTCGTCTACAGCCAGGTGCACGTCCGCCGCGCGACGCTCGAGGACGTGTTCCTCCAGCTCACGGGCCGGAGCCTGCGCGAATGAGCGGGGACGGGATGCGTCTGCCGAGCCCGTTCGCGCTGCTCCTCCGGCAGTTCCGGAGCGAGTGGCGGCTCTACCTCCGCGATCGCGGGGCGATGTTCTGGACGTTCCTGTTCCCGCTCCTGATGCTCTTCGGCTTCGGAGTCATCTTCCGGTCCGGCGGACCCCCGGCGCTGACGCTGGTCCGCGTCGCGCCGGCGGAGGAGTCCGCCCGCGACCGGGCCTTCCTCACGGCGCTCGGGGAGGCCCACCTCAAGGTCGAGACGCTGACCGCCGCCGAGGCGGAGACCCGGTGGGCGAAGGGCGAGACGGCCGCGCAGCTCGAGAGCGTCGGGGGCGGCTACCGCCTGCGCCTGAACAGCTACCTCGTGGCGCAGGGCCAGATGGCGGCGCAGGCCGCGAGCCAGGCGTTCCTCGTGGCGCAGGCGCGCGTGAACGGCTCGCCCGAGCCCGAGCGCATCCCGGTCGTCGTCGAGAGCCCGGGGCACGTGCACGCCGACAGCTACGCGGCGTTCCTCGTGCCGGGGCTCATCGGCCTCAACCTCCTGTCGATGGGCCTGTTCGCGGTCGGGATGGTGACGGTCGCGTACCGGGAGAAGGGGAAGTTCCGCCGGCTCGCGGTGACGCCCCTTCCGAAGTGGGTCTTCCTCCTCGGCCAGATCCTTCACCGGGTCACGGTCGTCATCCTCCAGACGGTCGTGCTCCTGCTCGCGGCGCGGCTCGGCTTCCAGATCACGAACCAGGGCTCGTACCTGCTTTTCGCCGGGCTCGTCGTCTGCGGCACCGCGACGTTCCTCGCGATGGGCTTCGCCCTGTCGAGCTTCGCCTCGACCGTCGAGACGTACGGAGCGATCTCCAACCTCGTGTTCTTTCCGATGATGCTGCTCTCCGGCGTCTATTTCCGGCTCGACAGCGCGCCGAGGTGGATGCAGGCGGCCGTCTCGGTCCTGCCGCTCTCCCCGTACCTGCGCGCCCTGCGCGCGGTCTTCAACGACGGCGCGACGCTCGCGGGCCACGGCGCGGGACTCGCGATCCTCGGGGCATGGGCGGTCCTGTCGTTCGTCCTCGCCGTCAAGCGGTTCCGCTGGGTCTGACGCGCCGCGGCACGGGCGCGGGTTAGAGTCCCGCCCCATGTTCAACCTCGCGATCCCGTGGACCGAGTTCATCCTCCGGGGCGTCGTCGTCTACGTGTTCCTGCTCGTCCTGCTGCGGCTCACGGGGCGGCGGCAGGTCGGGCAGCTCGCGCCGTTCGACCTCGTCCTCCTCCTCGTCCTCTCGAACGCCGTCCAGAACTCGATGAACGGCGGCGACAACTCGCTCGTCGGCGGCCTCATCTCCGCCTCGACGCTCGTCGCGCTGAACTTCGCCGTCGGGTCGCTCACGTACCGGAGCAAGCGGCTCGAGTCGCTCATCGAGGGGCGCCCGCAGCTCCTCATCCACAACGGCACGCTGTTCGAGGAGGTCCTGAGGAGCGCGAAGCTCACGCACCACGAGCTGAACGCGGCGCTCCGCCGCGGCGGCTGCGCGTGCGTGGACGACGTCCACTCGGCCGTGCTCGAGAACAACGGGTCGATCAGCGTGACGCCGAAGGTGAAGGCCTGACGGCTGCGGCCGCGTGAGTCGCCGAGGCCGCCGTCACTACGGCGTTTCGGCCGCGACGAAGCGCTTCAGGTCCTTCCGGGCCGCTGCCGCGGCTCCCGCCAGGCCTGCCTTTTCGTAGCAGTCGCTGCGGAGCTGGAGAAGGTCCCGTTCCCACGGCGCGTGCGGCTCGACGGCCTTGAGCGCCGCGATCGTCTCCGGGCCGCACCCGCCGGCGGAGTACGCCGCGTGGATCCGCACGACCGCCCGCTCCTGGTCGTTCAGTCTCGCGACGAACGGCCGATCGAGGAGCGCGGCCATGCGCGGGGCCTCGGCCCGGTCGCCCGCGGCGACCTGGCCGGCCGACCGGATGGCGCGCCACATCACCTCGCGCTGGGGCCAGGGTGTCGCGCGATAACGCGTGAGAGCATCCTGAAGCAGGGCCGCCGCGTCCCCGAACCGCCCCTGCCGGATGCGCAGCCTCGCGAGGATGGCCTGCGCTTCCGCGGGCTCCCGGCGCGCGAGAGCGTCGGCGAACGGAACGGCCTCTTCGAGGCCGGCGGCGGCCAGCACCTCCGCGATGCCCGAGAGCTCCCGCGTATTGACGGGGTTCCATCGGGAGCGCTCCCAGATCTTCAGCGCGAGATCCTCGTTTCCCGCTTCGCGGGCGGCGTCGAAATCCCGGTGCTGCTGCTGTTCCGGCGTAAGGCGCGGGAAACCGACGGAAACGTCCGACACCGATGCCATCTCGAGGCCGACGGCGTTCCAGTCGACCTCGCCGTTGAGCGGCGAAGGGCGACGCCCGCCGGAGCGTTCTGCGATTTCCAG
>DATKLW010000003.1:0-24576 GCA_035542215.1 Thermoanaerobaculia bacterium
GGCGAGGGCTCCACGGAAAGCCGTGAAGGGAGTCCTCCCGCTCGTGCCCCTCCGCGGTGTTCCAGCGGATCGAGAGGAGCTTCGCGTGCAGCCGGATGCTGCCGAACGCGGCGTCGTCGCCCTTGAACAGAGAGCGCGGGAAGCTCCCTGTCCGGGGCGACGCGCTCTTGAGGACGATCTTCGGAAGGCGCGCCTTTTCCTCCGGCGTGAGCGTCACGGGGCTCGAGCGCTCGATGAGGAGCGTCGTGACCGAGTCGTTCTGCAGGAGGCCGAGCGCATTCACCAAGACACCCGCGCCGAGTAGTGCGGCCACCGCGGCACGCGGCGCCCGCGCGGCCGGAAGCGCGGCCCCCGCGGCCGCGGCGAGAAGCGGCATGGCGGGCACGAGAAAGCGCGGCCCGAAGCCGACCGTTCCGTCCCACCACCACCAGCGCGCCGAGCTCACGAGGAGGACCCCGAGAACGCCCGCGACCCCGAGAGAGATCCCACGCGTACCTGGTCGCCGGAAGAGGACTCCGATCCCGGCGACGGCGGCCACCGAGAGTGGGAAGTAAAGGAACAGCCCTTCGTTTGGTCCCACGAGGAGGCGCCACACGCCGTCGAGGAGAGGATGGCTGAAGCCGTCCCGGCCGTACGTCCGGAAGGGTCCGCCGAAGCGGGCGGTCTCCCCCGCCGCCCAGACCCCGAGCACGGGAAGCGCTCCCGCCGCGGCGAGCGCGACGCGCCGAAGCAGGCGGCGGCCGCCGGAATCGACCCTGTCGAGGACGAGCGGCAGGAGCGCGAAAGGCGCCGCGCCCAGGTTCGTCACCTTTGCGAGGACCGCGACTCCCGCGAGGATCCCCGACAGAGCCGCAAGCCGGTCGGACCGCCGCCCGTCATTCCGGGCGGCGAGCGCCGCGGCCATCGCCGCTCCCGTCAGCGCGGCCGCCTGAAGCGGCTCGGAGAACCCGCTCGCCGCGTATGTCGCGAGGGGCGACGCGACGGCCGTCCCGAGAACGGCGACCGCTTCGCCCGCGGGCGAAGCACCGCCGGCGCGTGCGAGGAGGCCGGCGGCCGCAGCCGCCAGCAGGACGAGGACGATCTCCGTGAGAACGAACAGCGTCTGCGACGAACGCGCGCCGAAAAGGCGCTCCCAGGGTTCCGCGAGAAGCATGGCCGGCACCTCGGCGAGCGGCTGTCCGAGGCCGTACCACGAGGCAGCGTCGCCGCCCGGGCGGTCGGTTCGCTGGAGGAAGTCGCGCGAGACGCCGACGCCGCCCCCCGTCGCGATCGCGCAGGCCGTCGACAGCATCTGCTGCTCGTCCGAGATCACGCCGAAGAACCGCTCGTCGGCAGTGACGCAGAGGAAGAGGGCGGCGAGAGCAAGCGAGAGGCGCAGTGGGCTCCGGGCGGCTGCCCGGGCCGGACGGGCGATGTTCCGGCTCATTCGCGCACGCCGAGACGCTCCCGCAGCGCCGCGAACGCACGCTCCCGGTGCGAGCGCGCGTTCTTCTCCGCTGCGGTCATCTCCGCGAACGTGCGTGTCTCCCCTTCCGGAATGAAAAGGACGTCCCACCCGAAACCGTTCGCCCCGCGCGGGTGGAGGGCGATGGACCCGGCGACGCGCCCCTCGGCGACGATCACGTCCGCCTCCGGGTCGCCCGGCCGCGCGACCGCGAGGACCGAGACGGCCTCGGCGCTGCGGTCGGAGAACCCGTCGAGCATCTTGGCGAGGCCTTCCTGCCCGAGGCCGCCCGCCGTGATCCACTTCGTCAGAGGCCCCGGGAATCCTCCCCAGTCCGTGACGGCGATCCCGGAGTCCTCGACGAGGACGGGCACGCCCAGCGCGCGGGCCGCGACGATCGCCTTGGCGCGCGCGACCTCGCGGAAGTCGAGGGACTGGATCTCGGGAAGGTCGACGTCGCGCGCGGCGACGGCGCGGCCGAGGAACGCGGACGCTTCCCGCGCCTTGCCGGCGTTCGACGTGACGAAGACGAGGCCCGTGAGGGGGTCGTTCACGCGACCGGGACCGGGCGGCCCGCGGCGTCGAGCTTCAGGCGGAACGCGGTCAGCCCCTTCGACAGGCCCTTGAGCTTCTGCTCGCCGAGCGGCTCGAACGCGAACGCGCCCCCCGCCTGCCGGGCGGTCTCGACGCCCACGACGACCTCGTTCGCGGCGGCCACGGTCGACTCGAGGCGCGCCGCGACGTTGACCGTGTTCCCGAGGACGGTGTAGTCGACGCGCCGGTCGGACCCGATGTCGCCGACGAAGGCCTTGCCCGTGTTCACGCCGACGCGGACGGCGACCGGGCGCTCGCCGTTCGCGGCTCGCTGGGCGTTCCACGTCGTGAGGCTCTCGACGAGCTTCGCCGCTGCCAGGACGGCGCGCCGGGCGTGGTCGACTTGCGGGATCGGCGCGCCGAAGAACGCCATGACCGCGTCCCCGATGAATTTGTCGAGCGTTCCGCCCTGCTCGAAGATCGCGTCCGCCGCGAACGTGAAGACGCGCTCGAGGAACCGCGAGAGCTCCTCGGGGTCCATCGTCTCGGCCGCGGACGTGAAGCCGACGATGTCCGCGAAGAAGACCGTGACCTCGCGCGTCCGCACGCTCTCGACTCCCTGCGGTCCGCCCGTCACGATCTCGTCGACGACGCCGGGAGAGTGATACCTCGACAGCCGCTCGCGGATGCGCTCCTCGTGCTCGATCCGGCTCTGGAGCCGGGCGCGCTCGATCGCCACGGCCGCGAAATTCCCGAGGGCCGTGAGCAGGTCGAGGTCGTCGGCCGTGAACGTGCCCGCCCGGAGCGGCGTGTCGACGTGGAGCGCGCCGATCACGCGGTCGCGGTCCCAGAGCGGCACGCACATCGCGGACCGGATCTGCTGGATCCGGATGGACTGCCCGGCCTCGAACCGGTCGTCGGCGAGGGCGTCGGACGTGAGGACCGCGACGCGGTCGCGCACGACGGAGTCGACGATCGTGTGCGAGAAAGATGCTTCGGCGTCGGGCCCGTCCGTGCCGCGCCGCCGCGCGAGCGTCGGGGTCGGCCGTCCGTCGGCCTCGAGCAGGACGACGACCACGCGCTCCGCGGGCAGGAAGTCGAACAGGAGGTCGACCACCTTCGACAGGATCTGCCCCACCTCGCGCGCCTCGATGAGCGTACGCGCGACGAGGACCATCGCCTCGAAGACCTTCTCGCGCGTCGCGGGACGGCGGCCCGCCATCGTCCCGGCGAGATCCTGCTTCGCCTTCGCCGGCTTCGGAGCGTCGAAGCCGAAGTCGCGGTTGAAGTCCGCGATCGACCGTACGAACGTCGCGCTCGAGTCGCTGATGGAGACCGGTGAGCGCCCGCTGAAGGTCGGCTGCTCCTTCACGGTGAGCGTGAACGTGCCGATCGTGAGGACGTCGCCCACGTGGATCTCGGCCTTCGGCGTGAACGCGCCGTTCACCTTGAGGCCGTTCGTGGACTTGAGGTCCTCGATCGTCCAGACGCCGCCGCTTTCGGAGAGGAGCGCGTGCTTCCGCGAGACCGAGAAGTCGTTGAGCGCGATCCCGTTCTCGCTCGAACGGCCGATCGACACGTCCGCTCCCGACAGGAGGTAACGGCGGGTCTGGCCTTCGACCTCGTAGACGAGCTCCATGAGCGGCATGAGAGGAGCGCGATTATAGGTGCGCCTCGGTCAGTCCGGAGGCGGCTCGCGCTCGGGACGCAGCGCGAACTTGACGCGGATCACTTTCCAGACGGCGACCGGCTCGCCGTTCACGCGCGCGGGCCGGTACGTCCACCTCCGGACGGCGTCGACGGCCGCCTCCGTCATCCCGAACGGGGCCTGGGTCACGGCTTCGACCCGGCCCACCGACCCGTTCGCCTCCACGACGACGCGCAGCGTGACGTCGCCACCCGCCCTCAGCCGCTTCGCCGCCTCGGGGTATTGGGGGTCGACCCGCGTCACGAGGACGGGAAGTTCGGAGCCCTCGGGAAGAGCGGTCAGGGGCGCCGCGGGCGTCCCCGTCTGAGGGGGGGGCGCGGCGGTCGGGAGCGCGGCGACCTCGCCTGCGCGCGGCGTTCCGACGCGGGGCGTCGGCCGTGTCTCGCGATCCGGCACGCCGAGGGCCTGGACTTCGGGCGCGACACCCTTCCCCGGCGGCTTGCCCGGCGCGGGCGCGACCGCCGAGGGAAGCAGCCGGACGGACCGGGCCGGCACGAACGCGAGCATCTTCCCCGCGAGCCGGACGCCGAAGAAGTCGTGGTCCGCGAGGATCACGTCCACGTCGTCGCCGTCCTCCAGCGTTCCCCACCTCGCAGCGCCGTAGTCGGGAGCAAGCAGGATCGGGCACGGCTCGACGGCGCGGCCCGGCTGCGCCTCGAAGGACCTCACCGCCTCGGCGCGTGCCTCGCGGGCCTCCCGGTCGGCGAGCCGCTCGACGGAGGCAGCGGGCACCCAGACGTCGCCGGCGGGACCCGAGACGCGCACGACGTCGCCTTTCGTCTCGCGGATCCTCACGAGCGTCCCGCGCGTCAGCGTGGCGGCCACGGCGGCCTTCGCGCCGGACTCGGCGCGGCCCGCGACCTTCTCGAGCGTCACGACGGCACGGTCGTCCCCCGCCGCGGCCCGCGCGCCCGGCGGAGGCGCCTTGCGGCACCCCGGCGCGAGCGCGCCGGAGGCGGCGAGAACCGCGGCGAGGAGAACCGGCGCGCGGAGGGTCAGGACGCGCCCATCAGGGTGACGAGGATCGCCTTCTGGACGTGGAGGCGGTTCTCGGCCTCGTCGTAGATCACCGAGCGCGGGCCGTCGCAGACTTCGGCCGCGACCTCCTCGCCACGGTGGGCGGGCAGGCAGTGCATGAAGACCGCGTCTCTGTGGGCGAGCGCCATGAGCGCATTCGAGACGGTCCAGCCCGCGAAGTCCTTCACGCGCCTGGCCTGCTCGGCCTCCTGCCCCATGGACGCCCAGACGTCCGTGTAGACGACGTGAGCGCCCGCGACGGCTTCCTCTTTCACGTTCGTGACGAGCATCTTCGTGCCTGCGGCCGCGGCGTCGGCTTTCGCGTTCGCCGTGACGCCAGCGTCGGGCTCGTAGCCCCTCGGCGTCGCGACCGCGACGTCCACGCCGCACTTCGGCCCGCCGTACATGAGCGAATGCGCCATGTTGTTGCCGTCGCCGACGTACGCGAGCTTCAGGCCCTTCAGGCTCCCGAACCTCTCGGACATCGTGAAGTAGTCCGTGAGCGCCTGACAGGGGTGGAGGAGGTCCGTGAGGCCGTTGATCACCGGCACGGTCGCGAACTCGGCGAGGTCCGTGACGGTCTTGTGCGCGAACGTGCGCGCCATGATGCCGTTCACGTACCGGGAGAGGACGCGCGCGGTGTCGGAGACGGGCTCACCCCGCCCGAGCTGGATGTCGCGCGACGAAAGGAACTGGGCGGCGCCGCCCAGTTGCGTCATCCCGGCCTCGAACGAGACGCGCGTCCGCGTCGAGGACTTCTCGAAGATCATCGCGAGGATCTTCCCGGGGAGCGCGGCGCGGTAGTCGTGGGGCCGGGCCTTGATGTCCGCCGCACGGGAGAGCAACGCGCCGACCTCGGCCGGCGAAAGTTCGTGGATCGAGATCAGGTCTTTCCGTCTCATGGCCCTTCCATTCTCACACCGCTTCGCGCTCGAGCGGCATCGTCATGCAGCGCGGCCCGCCCCGCGCGCGGGAGAGCTCCGGGGCCGACATGAGGATCGCCTGCTTGGCTGGTTTCTTGCGCTCGAGCGTCTCGCGCCCGAGCAGGAGGTCGTCGTCCGAGAGGATCCGGTAGCCGTGCTGCGCGAGCTCGTCCGCCGTGCGGATGTTGCGGTCGTAGCCGAGGACGAGGCCGGGCGCGAGCGCGAAGAGGTTCGCGCCGTCCGTCCACTGCTCGCGCTGCTGGTCGATGAGATCGGCGCCCCCGCACGCAATGGGCTCGAGGTCGATCCCGTGCGCGCGGAGCGCGGACAGGAGGTCGTCCCGCGTCGTCCAGGAGACTTCGCGCCCCGTGAGGTCGGCCTCGTAGACGTCGACCTCCTCGGCGCCGCCGGGCAGGATCATCGGCCCGTGGCAGAGGCACTCGCCCTCCGAAAGGCGCGTGAAGATCGTGTCGAGGTGCATCGTCGCGCGCTGCGGCGGGATCGCGACGACGACGATGCGCTTCACGGCCGAGCCCTCGCGACGGAGGGCCTCGGCGAGGCGCTCGATCGTGATCTTCTCCGTGCGCTCCGAGTAGCCGATCACGAGCGTCTCTTTCGACAGGACGAGGACGTCACCGCCCTCGAGCGTCGGACGCATTCGGGCGAGCGAGAGGCTTCTCTCCTCGGCCGCGAACTCGCGGAACCAGAACGCGTCCCCCCGGCGGCCGAACCGCGGATGGAACGCGAAGATCGCGCCCGAGAGGAGCGGCTCGCGCCAGCGGGCGCGCGTCGCCATCGCGCTCCGGATGACGCGGTCTCCGAGGACGACGCACGGGTCGCGCTGGAAGAACCAGTTCGGGACCGGCGGCAGGAGGTAGAGCGAGTCGAGCGAGCCCGTGATCTCCGGCCGCGGCCGCTCGACCCCTTCCACGAGGCCCGCCGCGAGCCGGTCGGCCGGCAGGTCGTTCAGGGCGACGAGGAGCGCAGGCGGCCACGAGAGGAGCGTCGCGAGCTCCGTGAGGATCGCGTTGCGGGAGGCCGCGTCCTGGAGGACCTCCTCGAGAAGGTCGCGGGCGTCGAGGACCTCGTCGGCGACGAACTTCAGGATCTGCCGGAACCGCCGGTGCTCCTCGCGCGCGCGGGCCCCGAACAGGATGTCGTCGAAAAGGAGGTCCTGCATCATCGACGGGACCATCCGGTCGATCTCGCGGCCCGGCTCGTGGACGAGAACCGTCCGGAGCCGGCCGATCTCTGAATCGATTTCGAGACGCATGGCGGAGGCGCACGGCGCCGCCCCGGGATGCTAACCTGAGAGCCGCCGGAGAGAGCGCATGGAAGAGGTCGCCTTCGTCGTCTGCCTGAACTGCGACACGCCCTGCTACTCGTTCGAATATGAGGAGCGGAAAGGCATCCTGAGCGCGTTCTGCGCGGTCTGCGGGAACGACGAAATCAAGGAATTCCGCCTTCCGACGGACGACGAGGTGGAAGAGGAATGAGCGGGTCGCCCGCGGATCGGTGGGAAAACCCCCTCACGACGCGCTACGCGTCCGAAGAGATGTCCGCGCTCTTCTCGGCCCGGTCCAAGTTCGCGGCGTGGCGGCGCCTCTGGCTCTGGCTCGCCGAGGCCGAAAAGCAGCTCGGCCTCCCGATCCCCGAGGCGTCCCTCGAAGCCCTGCGGGCCCACCTCGTCCCGACGGACCCGGAGCTCGAAGCCGCGGACCGCTACGAGCGCGAGACGAAGCACGACGTCATGGCTCACCTCCACGCCCTCGGCGACGTCGCGCCGGCGGCCAAGGGCGTCCTCCACCTCGGCGCGACGTCGGCGTTCGTGGGCGACAACGCGGACCTCCTTCTCCTGCGCGAAGCGCTCCGCCTCCTGGCCGCGAGGACCGTGCGCGTCATGGGCCGGATGGCCCGGTTCGCACGCGCCTACCGGGACCTCCCCTGCCTCGGATTCACGCACTTCCAGGCCGCGCAGCCGACCACGGTCGGCAAGCGCGCCTGCCTCTGGCTGCAGGACCTCGCGCTCGACCACCGCGAGCTCGTCCGGCGCGCCGACGAGCTGCGGTTCCTCGGCTGCAAGGGCGCGACCGGGACGCAGGCGTCGTTCGTGGCTCTCTTCGACGGCGACGCGGAAAAGGCCGAGAGCCTCGACCGTCTCGTCGCCGAGAAGGCGGGCTTTCCGGACCGGCTCCTGATCTCGGGCCAGACGTACACCCGCAAGCAGGACGCCCTCGTCCTCTCGGCGCTCGCGGGCCTCGCGGCCTCGGCCTCGAAGTTCGCGAACGACGTGCGCCTCCTCCAGCACCTCAAGGAGGTCGAGGAGCCGTTCGGAAAGAAGCAGGTCGGCTCGTCCGCGATGCCGTACAAGCGCAACCCGATGAAGTGCGAGCGGATGAACGCCCTCGCGCGCTGGCTCCTCTCGATCTCGGACAACGGAAACTGGACGCACGCGACGCAGTGGTTCGAGCGGACGCTGGACGACTCCGCGAACCGGCGTCTCGCGCTCGGCGAGTCCTTCCTCTCGGCCGACGCGATCCTCCTCCTGTGGGACTCGGTCGCGGACGGCCTCGTCGTCCATCCGTCCGTCGTCCGCCGCCGCCTCGACGCCGAGATTCCGTTCCTCGCGACCGAGAACATCCTCATGGCGGCCTCGAAAAAGGGCGGCGACCGGCAGGCGCTGCACGAGAAGATCCGCGTCCTCGCACAGGCCGCGGGCGACCGGATGAAAAACGAGGGCGGCGAAAACGACCTCCTCTTCCGGATCGCCTCCGAACCGGCGTTCGGCCTCACGCCGGCCGAGATCCAGGCGGCCTCCGACCCGGCGCGCTTCGTCGGCCGCGCGCCGGAGCAGGTGGACGAGTTCCTCGAGAAGGAGATCGAGCCCATCCTCGCGACGGACCCGCAGGCCGCCGCGGGCGAGACGCACGAGGAGGTCCGGGTCTGAGGAACGCGCGCCGCGCGGTCGCGGTGCTCTTCGGAGTCCTCATCTGGGGCTGCTCGTCGACGCCGAAGGCGAAGACGTACGTTCCCCCGACGCCGACGCCCGGCGCCGTGGAGCGCGGGCTCGCGTCGTGGTACGGGAAGGAGTTCGACGGGCTGCCGACGGCCTCGGGCGAGACGTTCCGGCCCGAGAAGGTCTCCGCCGCGCACCGGACGCTGCCGCTCGGCACGCTCGTCGAGGTCACGAACGAGAAGAACGGGAAAACCGTCCGCGTGAAGGTGAACGACCGCGGCCCGTTCGTCGCGGGCCGCATCGTCGACCTCTCGAAGGCGGCCGCCGCCGAGATCGGTTCGGTCGGGGACGGCGTCGTCCCCGTCACGCTGCGCATCGTGACGCTCGGTGACAACTCGCGGATCCGCGCGAGAAGCGACGAGCCGCCGGCCCCGACGCCCGCGACCACGGCGACGAAGGGCGAACCTGCGGCGGCCCCGGTGGCACCGGCCCGGCCCGCGGCCTCCGGCTGGGCGGTGCAAGCGGGCGCGTTCGGGTCAGAGGAGAACGCGCTCCGCCTCCGCGACCGGCTCGCCGCGCGTTACCCGACTCCGTGGGTCGAGGATTTCAAGGGCCTGAGGCGCGTGAAGTTCGGCCCCTACGCGTCTCGCGAAGAGGCCGAGTCCGCGCGCGACACCCTCGGCGACATGGGCCTCGCGGGAATCGTGGTCGAGGTCCGCTGACTCAGCGTCCGCGGACCGGCCGCCGGAACGCGCTCTTCACGAGACGGTCGAGAAGCTTCCCGAGCGGGAGGCCCGAGGCCTCCCACATCTTCGGGAACATCGAGATCGGCGTGAAGCCGGGCAGCGAGTTGATCTCGCTGACGAGGATCCGGTTGGTGCCGCGCTCGAGGAAGAAGTCGACGCGCGCGAAGCCCTCGCCGCCGATGACGTCGAACGCGCGGGCCGCGAGACGGCGTATCTCCTCGCGGAAGGTTCCGGGCAGGTCCGCCGGGATGACGCTCCTCGAGCCGGAGTCGATGTACTTGTCCTCGTAGTCGTAGAACTCGTGGCCGGGCACGATCTCACCGGGCAGGGAGGCTTCCGTCGGACCCCCGTTCTCGCCCTCGAGGACCGCGCACTCGATCTCGCGTGCGTCGACGCCCTCCTCGGCGAGGACTCGGGCGTCCACGAGGAACGCGGCGTCGACGGCCTTCGCGAGCTGCGCCTCCTCCTTCACCTTCGTGACGCCGACGGACGAGCCGGCGCAGGAGGGCTTCACGAAGACGGGCACGCCGAGCGCGGCGATGCGCGTGGCGAGCGACGCGCGCGTCGCGGGCGACGCCCACTCGGCGCGCGAGAACCCGGCGTACTTCACCTGCGGCAGCCCGGCGTTCGCGAACGCCGCCTTCATGAAGATCTTGTCCATCCCGACCGCCGACGCCGCGACGCCGCAGCCGACGTAGGGAATGCCCAGCGACTCGAAGAGGCCCTGGACGACGCCGTCCTCTCCGAACGTGCCGTGGACGATCGGGAAGAGAACGTCGGCCGCGGCCGCGTGCCACGTCGAAAAGAACGAGTCCACGACGTCCGCCGTGCGGGCCGGCCGGCTCCCCGGCTTCACGCCGTCGAGCAGAAGGTCTTTCGGGGGCCGCGCGAGCTGCCGTTCCATCTCGGCCTTCGACGCCTTCGGCCCGTGCCAGATCCCGTCCTTTCCGACGAAGATCGGCACCGCCTCGTACGCTTTCGCGGGCAGGTTCTCGAGGAGGCACTTCGCCGACAGGAACGAGACGCCGTGCTCGCGCGACGGCCCGCCGAAGACGACCCCGACGCGCGTCTTCGCGAGGACGGGCGGCGCGCTCACGGCCTCACCCGAACGACACGAGGCGAGCCGACTCGATGCCCTCCAGTCGCGCGAGCGCCTGCACGAGATCCGCTCCGATGCCGGCCGGAGGGGCGTCCACCCGGACGACCGCGGCGGCGCGGCCGCCGCTCCCGCGGGCGAGCGCGAAATCGACGATGTTCACGCCCTTCTGTCCCAGGAGCGTTCCGATGCGCCCGATGACGCCCGGGACGTCCCGGTTCGATAGCACGAGCATCGTCCCCTGAGGCTTGAACTCCAGCGACAGACCGTCGAGCGAGACGATGCGTCCGTGCTGATCTCCGAACAACGTCGCCGAGACGCTGCGGGCGCCCTTCGGCGTCTCGACGGCGACCGTGAGCAGGTTCGCGTATCCCGATGCGTCCTCGCGCACCGAGTCCGAGAGCGCGATCCCCCTCGCCTTCGCGACGGCCGCGGCGTTCACGAGGTTCACTTCCTCGAGGCCCGACAGGACGCCCTTGGCGGCCGCGACGACGGTCGCCTTCCGCGCTCCCTCCGGAACGCCCGAAAGCGTCACGGTGATTCGCGTCGGCGGGGCCTCCGCGGCCTGGCCGAGGAAGACGCCCGCGAGCTCCGCGAGGCGCATCCAGGGCAGGGCGGCGTGCGGGTCGCCGCCCGCCGGGAACGGCAGGTTCACCGCCGCGACGAACGGGGACCCCTTCAGGGCCTCCGAGAGCATTTCCACGGTCTCCACGGCGACGCGGTCCTGGGCCTCGACGGTCGAGGCGCCGAGGTGCGGCGTGCAGAGCACCTTCGGGTGCCGCATGAGCGCGAAATCCTTCGGGGGCTCGACGGAGAAGACGTCCAGCGCGGCCCCGCCGAGCCGGCCGGAATCCAGCGCGTCGACGAGCGCCGCCTCGTCCACGAGCGCCCCGCGCGCGCAGTTCACGAGGAGGGCGCCCTTCTTCATCTTCTCGAACTGCATCGGCCCGAGAAGGTGCTTCGTCTCCGCGCCCCCCGGCGCGTGGAGGGAGACGACGTCCGAGGCCGCGAGGAGCTCGTCCAGCGAGACCGGCTTGACGCCGAGCTCCGCCGCACGGCCCGGGGTCACGAACGGATCGAAGGCGAGAAGCGTCACGTCCCAGGGCCTGAGGCGCGCCGCGACCCGCGAGCCGACCTGGCCGAGCCCCACGAGGCCGACCGTCTTGCCCTGCAGCTCGGTGCCGACGAACTTCGTGCGTTTCCACTCCCCCGCCTTGAGCGAAGCCTGTGCCTCGGGGATCCGGCGCAGAAGAGACAGAAGGAGGGCGATCGCGTGCTCCGCCGCGGAGACCACGTTCCCGGACGGAGCGTTCACGACGAGGATCCCGCGCTCGGTGGCCGCCCTGACGTCCACGTTGTCGAGGCCGACGCCCGCGCGCCCGACGACGCGCAGCTTCTTTCCGGCCGCCAGGAGCTCGCGGTCGACCATCGTGGCGGACCGGACGACGAGGGCGTCGTAGTCGCCGATGGCCGCGAGGAGGGCGTCGCGCGAGAGGTCGGTCCTGAGGTCGGCGGCGAGCCCCGCCGCCCTGAGGACGGCGAGGCCCGTTTCCGACAGCGGTTCCGCGACGAGGACCCGCCCGCTCAAGCGGGGACCGGCGCCTTGGCACGCAGGCCGGCGACTGCCTCCTCGTGGGCCTTGAGGTAGTTCTTCACCGAGAGGACGTCGACGTCTCCCATGTGGCCGATGCGGACGTTCGTGGCCTTCAGCTTCCCGTAGCCCGAGCCGGTCGTCCACTTCGCGGCCCTCAGGGCCTTGTTGAGCTCCTCGGCGTTGACGTCCGCGGGCGGGATCATGGAGGTGACCGTCGGGGACTGGGCGCCCTTTTCGGCGAAGATCTTGAAGCCGTTCTTCTCGGCCCACGCGGCGACGGTGCTGCGCATCTCCTCGTGTCGGGCCCAGCGGTTCTCGATTCCCTCGGCGAGGATGTGGTCGAGCTGGACGTCGAGCGCGTAGAGGAGCGGCAGGCACGGCGTCGTCGGTGTCTGCTTCTTCTTCGTGTACGCGTCGACGTCGATGAGGTCGAGGTAGAGGCCCCGGAACTTCTTCTTCTTCGCGGCCTCGAGCGTGCGGTCCGACATCGCGAAGAGCGCGAGGCCCGGCGGGAGCGCGAAGGCCTTCTGGGAGCCCGTCAGGACGACGTCGAGGCCCCAGGCGTCCGTCTCGACCTTCGTGCCGGCGACGGACGTGACGGCGTCGGCGAACACGAGCGCGTCCGAGTTCTCGCGGATGACCTTCGCGATCGCGGCGAGGTCGTTCAGGACGCCCGTGGAGGTCTCGCTGTGGACGACCGTTACCGCGGCGTACTTCTTGGCGGCGAGCTTCTTCTTCACCTCGTCGGGGGGGATCGGGTGGCCCCACTCGGCCTTGAGGGTGTCCGTCTCGAGGCCGAGGCGCTGGGACATCTCGCCCCATTTCTCCGAGAAGGCGCCGTTGCCGAGAGAGAGGACCGGTCCCTCGACGCAGGACACGAGGGCGGCTTCCCACACGCCGGTCGCCGAGCTGGCGAGCGTGTGGGCGTGGCCGGGAGTGGTCCGGAAGACCTTCGGGAGCTTGTCGAGGATGCGCCCGTAGAGGTCCATGAACGCCTGTGAACGGTGGGAGAGCATGGGGCCGGTGAGCGCCTGCAACACCTGCGGCCGGACCCAGACGGGGCCCGGGTTGTAAAAGCGCACCTGGCCAGCGTTGCCGGAGGTCGAATCGAAGTTACTCATGGCCTGATTCTACGAAAGCAGACCCCCGGCAGGTCGTTGAGATTTTTTATCAGCAGATCGGGCGAAACGGCCTGCAATTCGGCCTCCGTGGCGCTTCCCGTGGGGACGACGACGACCGGGATCTCCGCCGCCCGCGCCGTGGCGACGTCGACCGGCATGTCCCCGACATAGAGGCTCTCGGGCCCTTTCGCGCCCATCGTCGCGAGGGCCATGAAAACCATGTGCGGGGCCGGTTTCGGGGGAAACCCGTCGTCCGGGCCGCCCACGAACGCGAACCGGCCCAGGATCCCGAGCGTCTCGAGGATCTCGCGCGTGAAGCGGGCCGGCTTGTTCGAGGCGATCGCGATCGGGATCCCCTCCTCGCGGAGCCGGCGCGTCACGGCGTCGGCGCCCGGCAGGAGCGTCGAGGACGACGGGCCGATCTTCTCGTAGCGCTCCCGGAAGATCTTCACGCCGGCGGCGACGTTCTCCGCGCCCGCGGCTCGGGCCACGAGCGCCTCGAGCCCGTGGCCCACCATCCTGCGGGTTTCATCCTTGGTGACAGGCGGCCGCCCGAAGGCCGCCAGAACGAGCGAAAGGCACTCGTGGATCGCGGCGTACGAGTCCAGAAGCGTGCCGTCGAGGTCGAAAACGACGGCGCGGGGCGGCGCGGGCAGGACCGCCACGTCACTCCACGAGGAGGACGATCTTGCCGACGTTCTCGTTCGCGGCCATCCGTTTGTGGGCCTCCGCGGCGTTCCGGAGCGGGTAGGCGCAGTCGATGACGGGGGTGAGGCTGCCGTCCGAAAACGCGGGCAGGACGTCCCGGATGAACGCCTGCGTGAGCGAGACCTTCTCCTCGAGCGGCCGCCCCCTCAGCGTCGAACCGATGATCCGGAGGCGCTTCCCGAGGACCGCGCGCAGGTCGATCTCGGCGCCCGGTCCGGCCATGCTCGCGATCATGACGATCCGGCCGCCGCGCCGGAGCGAGCGGATGTTCGGGGCGAAGAGCGGCCCGCCGACGGAGTCGAGGACGAGGTCCACGGACTCCTTCCCGAACGTCGCCTCGATCCTGCTCAGGAACTCCTGCCGCGATGTGTCGACCGCGAGGTCCGCGCCGAGCGAGGTGAGCAGGTCGCATTTCTTCGCGGAGCGCGCGGTCACGACGACGGAGCAACCCTCCCGTTTCGCGAGCTGGATGGCAGCCGTCCCGACGCCGGAGCCGGCGGCGTGGACGAGCAGCCTCTCCCCCGGCTTGAGAGAGCCCTCGAAAAACAGGTTCAGGTAGGCCGTGAACCAGGCTTCGGGAATCGCCGCGGCCTCCGCGAGGGACAGATTTGCCGGCACCGGCATGAGCATGCCGCGCGGGACGGCGGCCTTCTCGGCGTAGCCGCCGCCCGGGAGGAGGAAGAAGACTTTCTCCCCGGTGCTCTCGACCTCCCCGGCCGCCTCCATGCCGAGGATCTCCGATGCTCCCGGAGGCGGCGGGTACTTGCCCGCGGCCTGCAGGAGGTCGGCGCGGTTCACGGCCGTCGCGCGGATCCGGACGAGGACTTCGTCCGGGCCCGGGACGGGGTCAGGCGCGTCGCCGTAAACGAGAGCTTCGGGACCGCCGGGCTTCGGGACGAGGATTGCCTTCATGGATTGAACACCCGGGATTTTCTTAGAAAGAGAAGAAGGGAATCGGGGGTTTTTTCGAATGAGAATCTGGGGATGGAGGACGCGTGCGCCGTGGGCCGATCCGTAACGACCGCGACGACGTTCGGGTCGTTCTCGCCGAGCGGCGCGCGGCCCGTCGCGGCCCGGCAGACCTCGATCTTCGGGTAGCCCGATTCGCCGCGGTACCCCTCGACGACGACGACGTCGCAGTCGCGAAGGCCATATTCACCTTCCAGGAAAACGGATAGAGGCGGTGCCTGACGAGCTCCGGCCGCGCCCGTGCTTGGGTCCGAAGCAGAAGATTCCCATCTGCGGTGCACCGCGCTCCGCCGCCCCGCGACGAGAACGGCCGGCTCGGCGCCCGCGGCGTGGTGCCGCTGCGAGTCCTTGCCTTCGACGTCCGTCTCGTACTCGTGGTCCGTGTGCTTGAGCGAGCCGACGCGCAGGCCTTCCTTTGCGAGCGCCTCGATGATCTGCACGGCCACCGTCGTCTTGCCCGACTCGTGCGCGCCCGTGACGAGGAGGACGACCGGAGAATTCCTTCGAGTGGAATAGAGCAGATGGGGACGCCGGTCCTCGGCGAATCGCGCCTCGTCTTCCCGGAACGTCTCGACCCACGCGTCGAGAGGTTCGCCCGCGTCGACGAGCTTCCGGTACGTCGGCGTGCCCGTCAGGAGGTCGATCGCAGGCATGTCGTCGCGGTACTCGTACGTCTCCGTTCGCCACTGGAAACGGACGGGATCCATGTCGCGGAGCACCTTCAAGAGGCGAAGGTACGTTTCGTAAGGACGGAAAGCGGCCGCGTCCGTCACGTGCGCCTGCACGCCGCCGCACGTTTGTCCCGCCTGCTTCTGGAACGTCGGGATGAAGACGTGCGGGCGGAAAAGGACGCCGGGCAGCGCAAGCGCGTTTGCGCGCTCCGCGGCCTCGTCCGCGTCCAGCCACGGAGCGCCGAGGAGCTCGAACGGCCGCGTCGTCCCGCGCCCCTCCGAGAGGTTCGTCCCCTCCACGAGACAGGCGCCCGGGTAGACGAGCGCCGTCTCCGGCGTCGGCATGTTCGGCGACGGCAGGACCCATGCGGGCGTTTCGGCGATCTCGCGGCGCGTCGGTGCGCGGCCGTCCTTGCGGAGCGGCACGACCGTCAGGTCGCAGCCGAACCCCTGCGTCGCGTTCGTCCAGCGCGCGATCTCGCCGGGCGTCATCCCGTGGCGGACGGGCACGGGATAGAGGCCGACGAACGAGAGGCACGGGGCCTCCGGCAGGTTTCCCTCGATCGCCTCGCCGCCGAGAGGATTCGGCCGGTCGAGAACGACGACCGGAATCTTCAGCTTTGCGCACTCGCGCATGACGAGCGCGATCGACCAGACGAACGTGTAGTAGCGGCTGCCGACGTCCGGCAGGTCGCAGACGACGGCGTCGAGGTCCGCGAGGTGCTCCGGCCTGGGCGCGAGGTCCGCCTCCGTCTCGCCGTAAAGGGAGATCACGGGCAGGCGCGACGGCTCCCCCGGCCCGACCGCCTCCATGTCCTGCGCCGCGCCCGTCAGCCCGTGCTCGGGGCCGAAGAGGACGCGCACGTCGACGCCCGCGGCGAGGAGCGCCTGCGGGGCGGGGACGAAGTCGAGCGTGACCGACGCGGGGTTGCAGAGAAGACCGACCCGCTTGCCCCGGAGGAGCGATCTGCCCTCTTCACCTTCCAAGAAGAAATCCAGCCCCGCCATCAGGGACGCCGCCTCCTCGCGCGAACGGGTCCTCATCCCCGCGAGTCTAGCCGGACGACCGTCGCCCCGCGGTAGTAGAGCGCGAGGATCGCGTCGCGCGACTCGCCGCGCTTCGCCCGGGCGATCGCGCCCGCCTGGCAGAGGCCCGCGCCGTGGCCGGTGCCGCGACCGTGCAGGAGGTAAACCGCCCGCGTTTCCTCCACTTCGAAATCCGTCGAGCGCACCGAGTCCCAGCCCCAGAGCCCGGTCGCCGCCTTCCGGAACTCGAACCCGCGCACGACGCGCGCAATGCCGCCCGCCGCGGCGAAACGGACCATGGAGACGCGCCGGCTCTCGTCGTGACCGTAGACCTCCAGAAACCGGCCTTCGGGAAACCCGACGGTGGCCGCGAGGGACGGCACGTCGCGGCGCGCGAGCGAGAACGTCCAGACCGCGCCGGGGGCGGAAAGGCAGGCGTCGTCGTCCACGGGCTCGAGGTCCGGCGTCTCTTCGTCGTCCCACACGTCCCGGGGCCGCGCCGTGCGCCCGCCGCAGACGGCGTGGAACGGCGCCGCGATCACCTTTCCGCCCTGCGCGAGGACGAGACCGGCGGTTGCCGCCGCCGCCGCGCGTGACGCGGGCGTCGCGGCGAGGAGCCCTTTGAAGACCTGGCAGTGCGTCCCGTCGCAAAGGTCGGCGCCCTCCTCGATGTGACGCTCCGCCCGCGCGACGGCGTACGAGCGCGCCGCCACGGCCTGCGCCTCGAGAGCCGGTCCGGGCGCGTGCGCGCCGATCTCTGGCGGCAGGACCGCCGCGACGTAGTCCTCGAGCGGGACCTCGTCCACGTCCCCCGTTCGCAGGCGGAGGATCCGGCGCGTCAGGACGGGAGGGGCGGCGCGCGCCGATGCGGCGAGACCGACGAGCGTCGCGAGGAAGTGGCGCCGGTTCACGCTTCGATTGTAGGGGCCGTTTGCAGGGGGAAGCGTCAGACCCGCTCGATGCGGGCCGGGTGGGCGTCGCCGGCCTCACCGCGCAGCGTCGTGACCGCGTGCGGGAGAACGTCGGCGACGGCTTCGAGGCACTCCACCGCGCCGCGCGGCGAGCCGGGGAGGTTCACGACCAGCGTCTTCTCGCGCACGGCCGCGACCTGTCTCGACAGGATCGCAACCGGGAGCGCGCCGCGCGTCGCGGTCCGCATCACCTCGGCGATTCCCGGGACTTCGTACGCCGCGACGGCGAGCGTCGCCTGCGGCGTGACGTCGCGGGGCGAGAGACCCGTTCCGCCGGCCGTCAGGACGAGGTCCGCGGCGCCGATGTCCGCGATCCGCTTGAGGTTCCACTCGATGTCGTCCTTCTCGTCCGGGAGGATCGTCTGCTCGACGATCGTGGCCCCCGGAAGGAGCCGGCGGACGGCTTCCACGACCGCGGGGCCCGTCCGGTCGGCGCGCTCTCCGTCGTACGAGCGATCGGAGATCGTCAGGACGGCGACGCGCACGGCCGCTTCACCCGCCGATCTCGCTCATGTTCCGGGCGTGCAGCGGGAGGAGGGCCTTGTCCATCCCGACGAACATCGGGTGGCGCTCCTCCTTGACCGTGGCCGCGCGCTGGATGAGGGCCGCGAGCTCGTCGTCGGACGCGCCCGAGCGCATCGGCTTCAGGAGGTCCACGTCCGCGTGGCCGAAGAGACAGCCCTTGAGGAAGCCGTCCTGCGTGAGGCGCATCCGGTTGCACGTGTCGCAGAAGCGGTCGGAGATCGGCGTGATGAAACCGAGCGAGCCCGTGTGCGCGCCCGCCGGAGAGTGCACCGCGTATTCGTCCGCGGGGCCCGCGACGAGCGTCTTCTCGATCGGCGTCAGGACGTAGCCCGCGGCCGCGAGCAGGTCCCACACTTCGCGCCAGCCGATCCAGTCCGAGTCCTTCCAGGCGTTGTCGCCGAACGGCATGAACTCGATGAACCTCACGCCGAGCTTCCGGTCCTTCGTGAGGGCGGCGAGCGGCAGGATCTGGTCGTCGTTGAAGCCGCGGATCACGACCGAGTTCACTTTGACCGAGTCGAACGGCAGCGCGAGCGCCATCTCGATCGACTCGCGGACGGGCGCGTAATGATCGCGGCGCGTCAGCTTGCGGAAGTGCTCCGCCTCGGCCGCGTCGAGGGAGATGTTCACCTTCGTGAGGCCGGCCGCGAGAAGGTCGTGCGCGATTCGCGGGAAGAGGACGCCGTTCGTCGAGAGCGCGATCCCGCCCGGGAAGCCGATCTCCGCGAGGTCCCGGACGATGTCGACGAGGTCGGGCCGCGTCGTCGGCTCGCCGCCCGTGAGCCGGATCTTCTCGATCCCGAACTCGTGGAGCAGGCGCGCCGACCGGCGGATCTCCTCGCGCGTCAGAAGGTGCGGAAGCGGCCGGAACTTCTGGTCCTCCGGCATGCAGTAAACGCAGCGCAGGTTGCACCGGTCCGTGATCGAGATCCTCACGTACGTGATCCGGCGCCCGTGACCGTCGATGAGTGTCCTGGCCGTCATCAGCGCGAAGTCTAGCCCATACAGGACCGGTCCGGTGCCATATCCGGGCGGCGCGGGGTTAGTCTTGCTCCGTGCTTCTCGATCCGGTCCGGGCCACCTTCCGCGCGATCGCGGCCACCGTCGTGCCGGAGGCTTCGGCGCTGGACGACGGGGGCTGGGGAGCGCTCGAGGCTCTCGTCGAGAAGACGCTCGAACCGCGCCCCGCGTCCGTCAAGCGCCAGCTCGTCCTCTTCATCCGTACGATCGAACACCTCCCGCGCCTGCGCTGGGGGCGCGGCTTTTCGGCTCTCACGCCGGACGAGCGCACGCGTTTCCTCTCGGGCCTCGAACGCGCGCCGTCGCTCCTCCTCCGGCGCGGGTTCTGGGGCCTCCGGACGCTCGTTTTCCTCGGCTATTACGCGCGGCCCGAGGCGGCCGCGGCGATCGGCTACCGCGCGGAAGCCCGGGGCTGGGAGGCGAGGCGCGCATGAACACGCGCGCGTACGACGTCGTCGTGATCGGTTCCGGAGCCGGCGGCGGCGCCGTGGCTTCGGGACTCGCACCGCTGGCCCGCGGGGGCTACCGGATCCTCGTCGTCGAGCAGGGCGCGCGCCTCCGCGACGAGGAGTTCACCGGGAAGGAAGCCGAGATGGCCGACGCCCTGTACGAAGACGGCGGCGGGTTCCTGACGGCGGACGGCGCGATGACGCTTGCGTTCGGCCGCGTCTGGGGCGGTTCGACCGTCGTTTACACGGGGACGTCCCTCGTCGCCCCGAAACGCGTCATCGACGGCTGGCGCGTTCCGGGCCTCACGCACGCGGACGTCGAGCGGCGGTCGCGGAAGTTCATGGACGAGAACGGCGTCCACTTCCTCGAGCCGGACCTTCTGAACGAGAACAACCGGCTCTTCGTCGAGGGCTGCGAGAAGGCGGGCTTCAGGGCCGAGCAGTTCCCGCTCAACCTCCGCGGTTGCAAGGGCTCCTCCCTCTGCAACCTCGGCTGTCCGAACCAGGCCAAGCAGGGCACGCACCGCGTCCAGCTCCCCGCGGCGCTCGCGGACGGCGTCGAGGCCGTGACGCGCGCCGAAGCGCTCCGGATCGACGGGACCCGTGTGATCCTCCGCGTTTCGGCGCCCGCCCCGGGAGAGAAGGGCGAACCCTCCGAGTGGGCGCCCGGCGAGTACGTCGTGAGCGCCAAGGTGATCGTCGCGGCCGGCGGATCGATCGGGACGACCGCCCTCCTCCTGCGCTCGGGCCTCGGACCGTCCCTCCCGCGCCTCGGCGCGGGCTTCACGTGCCACCCGGCGCACATCCTCGTCGCCGAGCATGGCCGCCCGATCACGAACGACGTCGGCCACCCGAAGAGCTTCTTCCTCGACCGCGCGGCCGAGGACGGCTACGTCCTCGAGACGTGCATGTATTTCCCGTTCATCACGGCGAAGAACCTCACGGGCTTCGGCGCGCCGCACGCGACGCTCATGCGCGCGTTCCCGCGCCTCCAGATGATCCTCGTCCTCGCGTGCGACAAAGCGGTCCCTCAGAACCGGATCTCCGTCGACGCGGACGGCAAGGCCGTCGTCCGTTACGCGTTCACGAAGGAGACGGTCGCCTCGCTCGTGAAGGCGACGCGCGCGGCCGCCCGGATCTTCTTCGCGGCCGGCGCCCTCCGCGTCCACGCCCCATCCGCCGACCCGCCGCTCCTCGAGAGGGCGGAGGCCGGCGCGATCGACGCGCGCGTCTCCGAGCGCCACTTCCGCACGGGCCGCATCTCCGTCTCGGCGGCGCACCTCATGGGCGGCTGCGGGATGGGCTCCTCGGCCGCGGATTCCGTCACGGACTCCTGGGGCCGCGTCCACGGGAGGCCGGGCCTCTTCGTCGCGGACTCGTCCCTCTTCCCCGACTCGCTCGAGATCAACCCGTACCTCACGGTCATGGCCGTCGCGGACCGCGCGGCCGAGCGCATCCGCGAGGACGCCGGCGCGCTCCTCGGCGCGCCCGGGAGCGCGCGGTGAAGAGGACCGGCGCCGAGCTCGTCGTCCGGGCGCTCGAGGACGAAGGGATCGCCCTCGCGTTCGGGATCCCCGGCACGCACAACATCGAGCTCTGGGACGCGCTCGCGTCCTCCGAGTCCGTGCGCTCCGTCCTCGTCACGGACGAGCAGAGCGCGTCGTTCATGGCCGACGCCGCGTGGCGCGCCTCCGGCCGGATGGCCTGCGTGAACGTCGTGCCCGGGGCGGGCCTCACGCACGCGATGTCCGGCGTCGCGGAGGCGTTCCTCGACGGCGTCCCGATGCTCGTCCTCGGCTGCGGGATCCGGCGCGACACGGGCCGGGCGTACCAGCTGCACGACGTCGACCAGCTCGCGCTCGCGCGCCCCGTCACGAAGGCGCAGATCCTCCCGTCCTCGGGCGCGGCCCTCTACGACGTCGTCCGCCGCGCGTGCCGCATCGCGCGTGGGGGGACGCCCGGTCCCGTCTTCGTCGAGGTGCCCGCCGACCAGTACCTCTTCCGTCACGACGCGGAGATCGTCCCGCCGGCGGCCGAGGCGCCGCACGTGCCCGACGCCGACGCCGTCGAGCGCGCCGCGGAAATCCTGCGCGCCGCGAAACGGCCGCTTCTCTACGCCGGGCTCGGCGCCGCGAAGGCCGACCTCGTCGCGCTCGCCGAGCGCCTCGAGGCGCCGGTCTCGACGACGTTCCAGGGCAAGGGCGTCTTCCCCGAATCGCACCCGCTGTCGCTCTGGCCGGGCTTCGGCGACGCAGCGCCCGCATTCGCGCGCGACGTTGCGGCCTCGTGCGACGCGACGCTCGCGATCGGCTGCCGCTTCGGCGAGGTCGCGACGGGCAGCTACGGCATCGCCCCGCCGCACCCGCTCGTCCACGTGGACATCGACGCGTCCGTGCCGGGCCGCAACGAGCCCGCGGACCTCGCGGTCGCCTCCGACGCGGCCGCGTTCGTCGCGGCGCTCCTCCCCCGCCTCGACCGGCGCGCGCCCGACGCCGGCCTGAGGGACCGGATCCGGAGCGGGCGCGCGGAGGTGGGCGCGGAGCTCGCGCAGCCCTCCGACGGGCGCGTTTCGCCGCACCTCCTCCTCCGCGCGCTGCAAGAGACGTTCGGCCCCGAGACGATCTTCACGTCCGACAGCGGCAACGGGACGTTCCTCGCGGTCGAGGGGCTTCGCCTCGAGAAGCCAGGCCGCCTCCTCGCGCCCGTCGACTTCTCGTGCATGGGCTACGCGGTGCCGGCGGCCCTCGGCGCGAAGCTCGCGCGTCCGGACGCGCCCGTCGTCGCCCTCGCGGGCGACGGGGCGTTCCTCATGACGGGCCTCGAGCTCCTCACGGCGGCCCAGAACGGCCTCGGCGTCGCTGTCTTCGTCCTCCGGGACCGCGAGCTCGCGCAGATCGCGCAGTTCCAGGCCACCGCCCTCGGCCGGAAGGCGTCGAGCACGCTCGCCGACCACGACCTCCTCGCCCTCGCCCGCGCGCTCGGGGCCGAGGCGTTGAGCCTGCCCACGGACGCGTCGATCCGCTCCGTCGTCGCGAGCGCGAAGGAGTTCGCGGACGCCGGGCGACCCGTCCTCGTGGACGTCGCGATCGACTACTCGAAGAAGACGTTCTTCACGCGCGGCGTCGTGAAGACGAACTTCCTCCGCCTGCCCTGGGGCGACCGGCTGCGGTTCGTCGCGCGCGCGCTGGCGCGGAAGCTGCCGGGGCGCTGACGCCGCGCCGCCAGGCGCCGCTCTTGCCGCCCGTCTTCTCGAGGAGCGCGACCGGCCCGATGACGATCCCCTTGTCCGCGGCCTTGCACATGTCGTAGAGCGCGAGCGCCGCGGCCGACGCCGCGACGAGCGCCTCCATCTCGTAGCCCGTCTTCGCCGTCCCGCGGACCTCGGCCGTCAGCGCGACCGCCCGCCGCGAGGCGAGACGCTCGGCGGTCACGTCGACGGCGTCGAAGACGAGCGGGTGGCAGAGCGGGATCCATTCGGCTGTCCGCTTGGCGGCCTGGATTCCCGCGAGGCGGGCGACGGCGAGCGCGTCGCCTTTGCGATTTTCGGCGGCATCGAGCGCAGCCCAGCCTGCGCGGCCGAGCGACACGACCGCGACCGCCCGCGCGAGCCGCACCGTCTCGCGCTTCCCGGAGACGTCCACCATGCGGGCGCGCCCCTCAGGGTCGAGGTGGCTCAGCCTCGGCGCCCGCTTCTTTTTCGGCATTCGCGTAGTCCTCCGGCGTGTTCACGTTCAGGAAGTTCTCCGGCGCCCCGCCCGGGAGCGCCGCGGTGGCGTCCTCCGGGATGAGGACCGTGCGGATCTGGTTCAGGACGCCGACGAGCGCGTAGTCGCCCGCGGCGAGGCGCGCGAGGAGCGGCGCGTGCGCCGACCGCCGCCAGACCGCGCAGAGCGGCTGCGGCACGCCGCCCGACACGGGCACGACCGCGTCGGCCGGGAGAGCGTCGGCGATCTCGAGCAGGGCCGCGAGGAACGGCTCGCCGATCCGCGGGATGTCGGAGGCGAGGACGAGGTTCGTGTCGTCCGGCGAGTACGCGAGGGCCGCGGCGACGCCGAAGGCGGCGGCGGACGGCGCGGCGCCGTCCTCGACGAACGGGTACGCGGCGCCCGCGAAGAGCTCCGGGTGCTTGCCGACGAGCGCGGCCCGGCCGCAGACGCTCGCGAGCTTCGCGGCCTGGTGGAGCGCCATCGGTTGGCCACGGTACGGCAGCAGCGTCTTGTCGCGGCCCATGCGCGACGACCGCCCGCCGACGAGGACGAAACCGTACGCCACCGTGACAACATGCTAACGCGATGGCCCCTTCCTCGATCGCCGTCATCGTGCCTTTGGGCGCCGGCGAAGCACCCCCACCGGGGGCTTTCTTCGAAAGGGTAAGAGGGGCCGAAGCACCCGTCTCGCTTCTCGTGGCGGCCGACACGCGGATCCGACCGGAGACGCGCGAGGCGTTCCGGCGCGCCGGGGCTTCCCTCTTCACCTTCGAAGAAATCCCCCGCGGCGCGCGGCTCGCGCGCGCCGCTCTTTCTTCGTCTTCCGCAGAAATCTCCGTCTTCCTCTTTCTCCATGCCGACACGCTCCTGCCGATCGGCTGGGAAGCCTCCCTCCGCGCCGCGCTCGCGCGCGGCGCCGCGGGGGGCGCGTTCCGCCTCGGCTTCGCGGGAGGCGGGCCACGGATGGCGTGGGTCGCGGCGTGGGCGAACCTCCGCACGCGCGTCACGAAGGTGCCCTACGGCGACCAGGCGCCGTTCGTGAGGCGGGACGTCTACGAGCGCCTCGGCGGCCACGCGCCGTGGCCGTTCCTCGAGGACTGGGACTTCTCGCGCCGCCTCGTCGCGGCCGAGGGGCGCGCGCGCGTCGCGCTGCTCCGCGCGCGCGTCCAGACGTCGCCGCGGCGCTATCTCGAGTACGGCGTCGCGAAAACGGTGGCGAGGAATTGGGAGATTCTCTGGAAGGTGAAGAGGGGAACCCCGCCCGACGAACTGGCTAAGCTCTATCGGCCGGGCGGAGGAGGGGGTTTGGGGGAACCCGCAGCGGGTTCCCCCAGAACATGGCGTCCCTGAAACTCCGCGCCGCGAAGCGCTCGTCTGACGCGGAGCGTCAG
>DATKLW010000004.1:0-4405 GCA_035542215.1 Thermoanaerobaculia bacterium
AAGACGCACCTCGTCGAGGCGCGGCGCCTTCTCGCGGCGGACGGCGCGATCGGGCGCCGCCTCGACCACCTCGCGCAGGAGCTCCATCGCGAGGTGAACACGTCCGGCTCGAAGGTCCGGGAGGCCGGGGCGACGAAGCTCGTTCTCGACCTGAAGTCCGAGCTCGAAGCCTTCAAGGAACAGGTCCAGAACGTCGAATGAGGGACGCCCGATGACCCGCGGAGATCTCTTCATCGTCTCGTCCCCGTCCGGGGCGGGCAAGACCACGCTGATCCGGCGCGTCCTTCAGGACCCGGCGATCGGCGGCTCCCTTCACTTTTCGGTCTCCCATACCACGCGCCCGCCGCGCGCGGGCGAGAGGGACGGCGTCGAGTACCACTTCTGCGACGAGGCGGCCTTCCGCCGGCTGGAGGCCGAGGGCGGGTTCCTGGAGTGGGCGACCGTCCACGGGAACCTCTACGGAACGTCGCGCCGGGAAGTCGAGCCCCGCCTCGAGAGCGGGCTCGATGTCCTGCTCGACATCGACGTCCAGGGCGCCCGGCAGGTGCGGTCGAAGGCCCCCGAAGCGGTGAAAGTGATCGTTTTTCCGCCCTCGCGGGAGGTCCTGGAAGCGCGCCTGAAGGCCCGGGCCTCGGACGCGCCCGACGTGGTCGCCCGGCGGCTCGCGGTGGCGGCCCAGGAGATGGCCGAATTCGGCGAATACGACTATGCGATAATCAACGAAGGCCTCGAGCCCGCGGTGGACGAGCTCCGCTCGATCATCGTGGCGCGCCGCGCGGGACGCGGGCGGAGGCGCGAGCGCCTCGAAGCGATTCTCAAAACCTTTGCACCCTGATTTCACGGAGGGCTAACCCCAGATGGCTCAGAATCTTCCACCCAACGTCGAATCGAAGTTCCGCCTCGTCCACATCGCCTCCCGGAGGGCCGAGCAGCTCGTTCAGGGCGCCCGCCCGAAGATGGAGAGCAGGCACGCGAAGGTGACTCGCGTGGCCCTGGACGAGGTGAATGCCGACCTCGTGCGCTGGCAGCTTGCTTCCGCAGAGCCGGTCGTCGAAGAGGCGCCGGTGGTCGACCCGCTTCCGACGGAGTGACCATTCGCGTCGTCCTCGGGGTGAGCGGCGGAATCGCGGCGTACAAGTCCGCCGAGATCGTCCGCGCCCTCGTGGACGGCGGCGCCGAGGTGCGCGTGGTCATGACGCCCGCGGCCACGCGCTTCCTCGCCCCCCTGACGCTCTCCGTCCTCTCGAAAAACGCCGTCATCGCCGACCTGTGGGACCCGTCTTCCGGGGCGGTGGACCACGTCGCGCTCGCGCGATGGGCCGACGTCCTCGCGGTCGCGCCCGCGACCGCCGACGTCCTCGCGAAGCTCGCCCACGGGATCGGCGACGACGTCCTCACGACGTACGCACTCGGGCACCGCAAGGCGCTCCTCGTCGCGCCGGCGATGAACACGTGGATGTGGGCGCACCCCGCCACCGAGGAGAACCTCGGAATCCTGAAGTCGCGCGGCGCCACGGTCGTCGAGCCGGACGCCGGAGACCTTGCCTGCGGCGACGTCGGCCCGGGACGGCTGGCTCCTCCCGCGAGGATCGCCCGCGCGATCCTCGCCTGCGGAGCGGTCGCGCGTTCGCTGGAGGGCCGCCGGATCCTCGTGACGGCCGGGCCCACGCGCGAGCCGGTCGACCCCGTCCGCTTCATCTCGAACCGCAGCTCGGGAAAGATGGGCTACGCCCTCGCGCGCGAAGCCGCCCGGCGGGGCGCCGACGTCGTCCTCGTGAGCGGGCCGGTTTCCCTCGCGCCGCCGCCGGGCGCGCGCCTCGTCCGCGTCGAGCGTGCGGCGGAGATGCGCGACGCGGTCCTGGCCGAAATCGGCGAGTCGGACGCCCTCCTCATGGCCGCGGCCCCGGCCGACTTCGCGGTGCCGGCGCCCGCGGCCGCAAAAATCAGGAGGGCCGCGGGCGCGCCCCGCATCGAGCTCGCCCCGACGCCCGACATCCTGCGCGAAGCGTCCGGCGCCGCGCGAAGAACGGCCGTCCTGGTCGGCTTCGCGGCCGAGACGCAGGACCTCCTCGCGAACGCCGCGAAAAAGCTCACCGACAAGGGTGTCGACCTCCTCGTCGGAAACGACGTCTCGCGCCCCGGCATCGGATTCGACGCCGACGAGAACGAGGTCGTTCTCCTCGCCCCGGGCGCCGAACCCGTCCGCGTCGAAAGGTCTTCGAAGACGGTCGTCGCAGGCCGTATCCTCGACCGCGTCGCGGAGCTCCTCGACGTCAAATGCCCGAAGATCAGAAACGCGCACGCCCCCTCGGCCCGCTGACCGACCTCCTCGCCTACTACCGCGACCTCGGCGTGGCGGAGCTGCACCTTTCTCCGAGGACGTCCGAGGAGCACGGGGAGAAAGAGATTTCTCTGAAGGTGAATAGGGCACCGGGCGGCGCCGCGGCGGGAGGCGCACCGCCTGTGCAGGCCGCTGCGCCGTCGTCATTCACCTTCGAAGAAAACCCAGCGTATGGGCCTGCTTCGCAGGCAACTCGTCGCGCACCGGCAGTGGATCTGCCGTCTTTGGCAAAAGAAGTCTCTTCCTGCGTCTCCTGCCGCCTCTGCAAGACCCGCAAGCAGACCGTCTTCGCCGACGGCTCGCCAACCGCGAAGATCATGTTCATCGGCGAGGCGCCGGGCGCCGACGAGGACGCACAAGGCGTCCCGTTCGTCGGGCGCGCGGGGCAGCTCCTGACGCGCATGATCGAGGACGGGATGGGTCTGCCGCGAAGGTCCGTGTACATCGCGAACGTCCTGAAATGCCGCCCGCCCGACAACCGCAACCCGGAGCCAGACGAGATCGCGTCCTGCCGCGGTTACCTGGAATCGCAAATCGACCTCGTCAAGCCCGAGGTCCTCGTCGCGCTCGGAAAGTTCGCGGCGCAGTTCCTGCTCGAGACCGAGGAGGGGATCACGCGGCTGCGTGGCCGGTGGGGCGCGTACCGCGGGATCCCGGTCATGCCGACGTACCATCCATCGTTCCTGCTGCGTCAGCCGGGCCAGAAAAAGGAAGCGTGGGAGGACCTTCTGAAGGTCCTCGCGAAGGTCGGCCTGCCGGCGCCCGCGCGCAAGGGAGCGAAGGCGTGACACTGCGCTTCCGGCATGCCCTCGGCGTCGCGGCGCTCGCGGTTCTCGCCGCCGGAGCGGTTCTCGTCCTGACCCGCCGCCTCCCGGTCCCGGCCGCGCCGAAGCACGGGGCGTCCGACGCGACTGCGGCTCCCGCGATCACGTGGACGCCCGCCGAGAGGCGCGCGATCGACGCGGCCATCGAGGACGCCGCAGCGGGCGCGCCGAAGCTCTCGCTGCGCGCGGCCGCCGACGGCGACGCGTCCGACACGGACGAGCACCGCGACCTCGACGCGGTCTACGGCGCGTACCACCCGTACTTCACGCGCGGCGACGTGGACGGAGACGGCCGCCTCGATTTCGTCCAGGCATTCGTCGAAAAGGGGCGAAGCGGCCTCTGGTTCCACGTCGGCGTCTTTTTCGGGAAGCCCGACGGATCGTTCGAAAAGCCCGTGTGGGTCGAAAAGGCCATCTCACTCGCGGACGGCGACGTCACGGTCGAGCGCAGCCTCGTCGTCGTCACACCCGACCTCGCGGCGGACCCATCTCGCCGCTGGCGCTGGGAGCCCTCGGAGCACGCCTTCGTCGACCCGGACGCCGAGCCGCGGCCGCCGGGCGCGACGGACGACGACGCGCCCGACGAGACGCCCGACCAGAAGCCGAGGGCGCGCATCTGACGCGCCGCGTCGGACTCCTCCTCCCGAATCGTTTCCCGGGGCTCCCGTCGTACCGAGTTCCGGACGACGCGGGGGAGACCGTTCTCGGGGCGCGCGTCGCGGCGCCGTTTGGAAGCGCGCTCGTGACGGGCCTCGTCGCGGACCTCGAGCCGCCGCCCGTCCCGGAAGGGACGGCCGAGCGGGACCTCGTCGCCGTCCTCGAGGACGAGCCGTTCCTGCCTCCCGCCCTCGTCCAGGTCCTCGTCCGCGCGGCGGCGTACTACGTCGTGGCGCCCGGAGAGATGCTGCGCGCGGCGGTGCCGTCCCGCCTCCTCGGCGGCAGCGAGGCCGTCTACGTCGCGACGAACGCGTCCGTCGGCGCGTCGGTCGCCGGCGTTCCGGGCGCGGTCCTCGCGGTTCTCCTCGAACGCGGGGAGGCGCGGCTCCCCGATCTCGTGGAGACCGTCGGAAGGACCGGCCTCGCGTCCGCTCTCAAGGAGCTCGTGGCGGAAGGCCTCGTCCGCATCCGCTCGGAGAACCTGCGCGCGGCGGCGGCGCCGTCCACCCGGGCGTGGAGCGCGCGCCCCGCGCCCGAGGACCATCCCGCCCTCGCCCGCGCACCCAAGAGGCGCGCCGTTTAC
>DATKLW010000005.1:0-12334 GCA_035542215.1 Thermoanaerobaculia bacterium
TCACCCCCGCGCGGTCGAGGCACTTGCGCGCCGCCGCCTCGGCGAGGATCGTGCCCTGCTCGACGTAACCCGCATTCCGCTCCTCGAAGGACCTTCTAGCGAGGTAGTACTCCGGCGGAAAGGCGAAGTGCCGGGTTTCGACGCCGGAGTCGAAGACGCGGAGGAGGCGCTGGACCCGGGCGTCGCCCGCGTAGAGCCTCTCGCAGGCCGCGCGGGCCTCGGCCTGGGTGACGACGTGCTTCGGGAGCGCCGTGCCGACGGACTCGATCCTTGGCATACGCGGAATCTTGACGCAAGAACGCAGCCAGCGGAACTATCGCGAGGGCACCGCCTCTAGAACCGCAGCGTGATCTCGCCGACGACCCGACGCGGCGGCGCGACGTAGAACTGGCTGTCGCCGATCTCGCTCTCCGTGACGTAGCGGCGGTCGTCGCCGAGGTTGCGGCCGGTGACGGAGACGCGCAGCCAGTCGTTCTCCCACGACGCTCCCGCGTCCCACTCGTAGAACGACGGGACCGAGACCGTGTTTTCGGGGTCGAGCGGGCGCACGCCCTGGTGGCGGAGCGCCACCCAGGCGCCGAGGCCCGTCTTCGGCGCCCAGCCGAGACGCACGTTCCACGCGTCGCGCGGGATGAGCTCGAGCCGGTTCCCGTCCACGACGACGAAGTTGCCGTCCGGGTCCGTGAACGAGAAGTTCACGTACGTCGCGTCGTGGTGCGCATAGCCGGCGGACAGCGACAGGGCGGGAATGGCGCGCGGCGTCCACCGGGCGGCCGTCTCGAAGCCCTGGAAGCGCTCCTCACCCGCGTTCGTGAGCATCGGAAGGCCGTCGGGGCCGATCGTCGACACGACGATGTTTTCGATCGACATGTGGAAGAGCGACGCCTCGACGGAGACGTTCCCCGAGAACAGGCTCGACTTGAGGCCGATTTCGCCCGAGCGCGAGCGCTCCGGCTCGAGAATCTTCGCGGCCTCCGCCTCGAGAATGTTCGGGGCCGCGGGCTTGAAGTTGCTCTTCGCCGCGACGTAAAGATGGAGCGCGCTCAGGAAACCCGAGTCCGGATGGTCGACGATGCGCACGAGCGCAGAGACGCCGCCGGACCACTTGCCGTCCGTCCGGCTGTCCTCGGCGACGTCGGGCGCCGGCGCGCCGACTTCCTGGCCGGCCGCGGACAGGGACTCGGACGTGTGGTCGTAGCGCGCGCCGAACGTGAGCGAGAGGAAAGGCCAGGGCGTCCACGTATCGTTCGCGTAGAAACCCAGGAACGTCCGGCGGTCCTCCGCCGAGCGGTTGTCGCCGACCGGGATCGAGCCGACGTCCGGGACGACGGGATTCGGGCCGGTCGTGAGCGTGAAGTCGAAGCCGGTCCCCGAGGACGTCGTCCGGCCCCACGTGAGCGCCGCGCCCGCGACGAGGCGGTGCGCCCCGAGGCTCGCGACGACGTGCGCGTCCTCGAAGAGCGACGTCTCGACAGGGCGCAGGTTCGTCCCGGTCGCCGTCGCGGTGTTCCCGTCGACTCCGTCGATGAAGGAACGGACCGCGATCTGCTCGTCGCGCGCGAGGCCGAGCGTGTTCTCGAGCCGTACGCTGCCCGAGAGGCTCTGCGAGAAGTTCGAAGACAGCGAGTACACGCGGTGGTCCATCCGCGCGCCGCCGACGGCGTAGTTCCGGTCGACCTCGAACCCGGGGACCGGGGCGCCGCCGTCGACGGGGAGGGGCGAGCCCCAGTACGACGTGTCGCGCAGGACGCCGAGCGTCACGTCCCACGAGGAGTCGCGCGTCTTCTGGCCGAAGCCGAGCGAGAGCCGGTCGACGGCCGAGCCGGCGCCGTCCTGGAAGCCGTGGTCGCGGAACGTCGAGGCGTCGACGCGCGTGACGTTGTTTCCGTCGTGCTTCTCGTACGAGAGCGACGCGTGCCGGTCGTCGAAGGAGCCGCCGCCGAGCGTCACGCTCTGGTGCGAGCCGCGCCGCGTGAACACCTGAACCATGCCCGCGAACGCGGAAACGCCGTAGAGCGTGCCCTGCGGGCCCTTCGCGATCTCGATCCGCTCGATGTCCTCGATCGGGATCTGCGAGAGCGACGGGTTGAACGGGCCCCCGGCGGGGACGCCGTCCACGGTCACGAGGAGCGCGTCGAACTCCTTGAGACCCCACATCCCGATGTTCGGGAAGCGCGCGCCGTTGTCCGACCCGCCGGCCGTGTCGACGCCGACGACGTCCTGCAGGGCGTCCTGGAGCGTGCGCGCGCCGCGCCGCCTCAGGTCCTCGCCGCTCACGACCTCGACCGATCCCGCGACGTCGAGGGTATCCTCCGGCGCCTTCGCGGCCGAAACGACGACCTGCGCGGAGGCGGAGGGCGTCGGGGCGGGCGGCGCCTGCGCCGCGGCGCCCGGCGCGAGAACCAGGAGGGCAGCGCCGAAAACCGGCGCGCAAAGCGTGCGATCGGGCTTCATCCGGCGATGTTAACTAAACTGTGCGCGTGAGACTCGGCGTCGACTTCGGAACGACCCACACCGTCGTGGCCCTGGTGGACCGCGGGAACTATCCCGTGGTTTCGTTCGAGGGGGGCGACTTCGTGCCGTCGCTCGTCGCGGCGCACGACGCGACGGGGCTGCTGCGCTGGGGCTGGGACGCCGCCGCCGTGCGGCACGAGCCGGGCTGGACGGTCCTCCCGTCCGTCAAGCGCCTCCTGAGCGACGCCGGCCCGTCGACCGAGGTGACGGTCGGACCGCGGCGCCTTCCGATCGCCGCTCTCCTCGAGGGCTTCTTCTCCGCGCTCCACCGCGAGCTCGTCGCGCGCTCGAACGCGGGGATTGCCGCGAACGACTCCATCACGGCGGCCGTTTCCGTCCCGGCGAACGCGTCGACGGCCCAGCGGTTCCTGACGCTGGAGGCGTTCAAGGGCGGGGGCTTCGCCGTGGAGGCGCTCCTGAACGAGCCGTCCGCCGCGGGCTTCGAGTACGCGCACCGCAACCGGCGGGACGGGCGGCGCGAGCACCTCGTCGTCTACGACCTCGGAGGCGGGACGTTCGACGCGTCGCTCCTCCGGATGACCGGCAAGACGAACGAGGTCGTCGCGACGCACGGCGTCCAGCGCCTGGGCGGCGACGACTTCGACGATGCGATTCTCGCGCTCGTCCTCGAGAAGGCTCTCGCGCGGGACGTCGAGGGCGACGCGCGGGATCTCGTCCGCGAGGAGTGCGTGCGGGCCAAGGAGTCCCTCACGCCGGGCTCGCGCCGATTTCTCGTGGACCTCTCGGCGATCGACCGCGAGCCCCTCGTCCTCCCGATCGACGAGGTCTGGGAGGCGTGCGTCCCGCTCGTCGCGCGCACGCTCGAGTCCGTCGGAGCTCTCGTCGAGGAGGGCGGCGGCGTCGCGTGGACGGACGTCGCGTCGCTCTACGTCGTCGGCGGGGGCGGCCTTCTCCCGCTCGTCCCGCGGCTCCTCAAGGAGCGCTTCGGCGACAAGCGCGTCCGCCGCTCTCCGCATCCTTTCGCGGCCACCGCGATGGGGCTCGCCGTGTGGCTGGACCGCGAGGGCGGCTACGAGCTCGAAGACCGGCTTTCGCGGCACTTCGGCGTCTTCCGCGAGGGCGGCGCGGGGCGCGAGGTCGTCTTCGACACGATCTTCGAGAAGGGGACGCCGCTTCCCGCGCCCGGCGCGCCGCCCGTCGCGGTGACCCGCCGCTACCGGGCCGCGCACGACGTCGGCCACTTCCGGTTTCTCGAGTGCTCGCGCCTGACGGACGGGCGTCCGGACGGCGACGTGACGCCCTGGGACGAGGCTTACTTCCCGTTCGACCCCGCGCTCCGCGCCGCGGACCTCGCGGCCGCGCCCGTGCGCCGGCGCGACGTCGGCCCCGAGGCCGTCGAGACCTACGCGCTCGGGAGCGAGGGCGCCATCACGGTGACGGTCACGGACGCGGGGGACGGTTTCTCGCGGACGTTTCGTCTCACGCGCTGACGTCCCGCCCGCCGCCGGACTCGCCGGGAGGAGGCAACGGGGTCGCGAAGAAGTCGTACACGAACGCTGCGAGGAAGGTCAGGACGGCGACGGTGTACGCGAGGGTTCGGCCGTGCCAGAGGCCGGCGAACCAGCTCCGAAACTCCGATGCGAGGAGGTTCGCGGTGCCGCCGACGACCTCCATCTCCCGGAGGTAGGCCTTCGAATTCTCGAGGTCGAGGCCCGCGTCGGGAGGAGGCGCGTTCACGATCCAGATCACGACCGCTCCGGCGAGCCCGCACGCGAGGATGAGACGCTTGACGAGGCGGACGCGGTCCTCGGCGGGAGAGCGAGGCGGCGCTCCGCTCACGAAGCCGCCGCTCCGGCGTCGATCCTGAGCACGAGGAGCGTCCGGTCGTCGTCCGTCTCGTCGTGTCCGGTGTGGGCCCGCTGCGAGGCGAGAATGCGGTCGCGCAGGGCCGCGGCCGAGCCGCCCGCTCCCTCGCGAAGGCACTGCTCGAGCCGCGTGAACCCCCACGGCTCGCCGCCCTCCTCCGCCGCGGCCTCGACGAGGCCGTCCGAGTAGACGACCCACAGGTCGCCGGGCTCGAGCGGCGCCGTCACGGTCCGCCAGCCGGGCGGGAGCGCGACCCCCAGAGGCCGCGCGGCGTTGACGAGCGCCTCCACCGCGCCGCCCGGCCGCACGCGGTACGGGTACGGGTGCCCCGCGTTCGTGAACGCGACGGCGCCCGCCGCGAGGTCGAACGCGAGGTGGGCCAGCGTCACGAACGTGCGCGGGTCGGTCGAGCGGACGACCTCGACGTCGAGGAGCTCCATGAGGCGCGCGCCGGACGCCCCCGTCTTCGCGAGCGCCGAGAGCGAGGCCTTCGACGCCGCCATCACGATGCCGGTCGGCAGGCCGTGCCCGGAAACGTCCGCGACGACGACCGTGAGCGTCCGCGCGTCGCCCGAGAGGTCGTAGAAGTCGCCGCCGATCGCGGCCGCGGGCCGGAAGTCGACCGCGATCGAGACGCCAGGAAACGTGAAACCGGCGGGCGGCAGGAGCCGGCGCTGGAGGTCGCGAGCGACCTCCATCTCGCGTTCGAGCGCCTCCTTCTCGGCGCGCGAGGCGACGCTCGCCTCGAGCCTCTCGGCCATGTGGTTGAAGCTGCCGACGAGGGCCGCGAGCTGGTCGTGGCCCTTGAGGACGGCGCGGTGGGCGAAGTTGCCCTTCTCGATCTCCCCGAAGCCGATCCAGAGCCGGCGCGTCGCGCGCGCGATCCGCGAGACGAGGAGGGCGGCGAGGAGCGAAGCCAGGAAGAAGATGACGAGCGTCGCGATTCCGAGCCCGCCGAGGACGGCGAGGACGACGCGGCTCATCTGGAGGCGCCGTGAGCCCGAGACGGCGAAGTCGCCGAAGAGCTCCTTCGCCTCGCGCTCGAGCGACGTGCGCACGAGGATGAGGATCGGGCGCCCCTCGAGCGGCTTGCCCGTCGCCCAGTCGACGACGGGATCCGTCAGGAAGAGCGGGAACGCCGTCCAGCGCGCCGACCACGGGCCGGAGCCCGCGGGGGGCGCCGCGGTCTCCCCGGAGGCCGCGGCCTCGCCGCCGGAGTCGGGCTCCTCGGAGATGTCCGTGGTCGTGTTTCCCTCTGCGCCCTTCTCCTGGAGGGCGACGTGCACGCCCTTTCCCTTCGGCGTGCCGGCCGGCTGCCTTCTCAGGGTGACCGCCCCGTGGAACCGGATGATGTTGCCGGTTTCCTTTTCGATCTCCCGCCGGAGGGCGGAGCCGAGACGCAGCGTGAGGACGAGCGTGCCCGAAGGATGCGGCTCGGTGACGGCGGCGAAGACGTTCCCGCCGGATTTCGCGACGAACGACGCGCGCGACGCCATCCACGCCTGCGGCTCGAGGTCCGGCGCGGCCTGGGTCCCGGCCCGCTCGGCGGGCCGGCCCTTCGGCTGCCAGATCATGCCGAGCTCGGACGGCGTCGCCGCGGACGCGGCGGCCTCGGAAAACGCGCGCGCGCGGGCCGTGGCGTCGCGCGCGGCCTCGAGGCGCGGGACGAGGTCGTGCGCGAGGGCCGCGGCCGCCTCGCGCCTCCGCGTGAGCGCCGACTCGACGCGCCGCGTGCCGAGCTGCCCCGCGATGACGAGGAGGCCCGCGTAGACGAAGAACACGGCGAACACGACCGCGGAGACGAGCAGGAGATACGAGACGACGAGGCGGCTGCCGACCCGCCAGAGGAGGCCGCGCAGGAGGGCGCGGATCGCGCTCACGCAGAACACGGGGCTCGCGAGGACGATGAGGATGACGCCGGGGGCCGAGGAGTCGCCGTGCCCAAGGGACGCGAGCACGACGCCGGCGGCCGTCAGGAGTCCGCTGACCTTGAAGGTGCGCGTGAGCTTCATCGCTTGTCCCGAGGCGGCGCCGGGCCGGCGCCGGGCTCCAGGGCCTTCGCCTCGGATGCGAGGTACGTCGTCTGCGTCGGGAACGCGAAGCCGCTGCCCGCCTTCTCGACGGCGTGCATGAGCGCGAGGAGCAGCTCCTCCTGCACGCCGAGGAACGCCGTCCAGTCCGGCGCGAGGATGTAGGCGAAGACCTCGACGTCGAGCGTGTAGGCGTTGAGCCGGAGGAAGCGCACGCGCGCGGTCGCGGGCTCGACGCGCGGGTCGGAGGCGAGCCGGCTCCGGCAGGCCGCGAGGGCGGCGTCCATCTGCGCGGCCGTCGTCTCGTACGTGAGGCCGAGCGTGTGCCGGAACAGGAACTTGTCGCGGCGGGAGAGGTTCTCGATCTGGGACGTCAACATCGTCCCGTTCGGGATCGAGACGACGACCCGCTCGACCGTCCGGATCCGCGTCGCGTAGAGCGTCACGTCCTCGACCTCGCCCTGGACGGCGCCCACCTTCACGAGGTCGCCGACGCGCAGGATCTTGTCCGAAAGGACGACGATGCCGCCGAAGAGGTTCTCGAGGCTCTTCTGCGCCGCGAACGCCACGGCGAGGCCGCCGATGCCGAGGCCCGCGAGCGTCGCCGTGAGGTTCACGCCGAGCATCCCGAGCCCGACGAGGACGGCCGCGAAGACGATCACGCCCTGGATCACGCGCCGGCCGATCGTGAGCGAGGACGTCGCCGTCGCCCCGGAGGCGCGGAGCCGCATCGCCGCGCGCGACGTCAGGAATCCGACCACGCAGATCGCGAGCCATGCGACCGCGCCGACGGCGACGAGGCGCCAGGCGCGTTCGTAGTCGTACCGGCCGAGGAGAGGGAGGCCGATCCGCGAGACGGCGGCGAGGTGCAGCGGCGCGGCGACGAGCAGGGAGAGCGGGCCGCGGAAGCGGCCGAAGTCGCCGGTGAGGTCCTTCTCGAACGGTCGGCCCGCCAGCGCGCGGCGCACGAGCGCGAGGACGCCCGTGACGGCGAGGCGCGCGAGGAGCCACGCGACCGGGACGAGCAGCCAGAACGCGATCACCTGCCAGAGGCGCAGCGCTCCCGTGACCGGCCGCCGCAGCACCTCCGGCATCTTCTCGTCCAGCGCGGGCGTCGCGAGGTCGTGGAACGTCGCCGGGACCTCGCGCAGCGTCTGCGCCGACAGGAGCCAGACGGCGGGCCCGTCGCTCTGCGTGACGCGCACGAGGAGGACGTCGAACGAGTCGTCGCCGCGCTCGACGGCGCCGGCACGCTCGTACTCCGGGCCGAGACCGTCGTTCAGGTCGCCGAGGTTCGAGCGGCTCAGGCGCTCGAGGTCGCCGACGAAGCGCTCGTCGAGGACGGCCTTCAGCTCCCGCGCGACTTCCTCGGGAGGCGTCTTCGCACCCTTCGGCCACTGGAGGTACTCGGCCGCGATCGTCCAGTTCTGCTTCTGGGCCGCGCGCATGAAGCCGAAGAACGAGCCGTACGGCGTCTCGCGGCGATAAGGGTCGCCCGGGGTTTCGGCCGCGGGCGTCGGCGTCGGGGAGAGCCCGGGGATCTGCGCCGCGAGCGGAGCGGCGAGGAGAAAGACGCCGAGGGCGCCGGCGGCGAGGGCGTTCCGGCTCGAAAAGGACATGCGGAGGGCCAGCCTACCGCAAGGCGCGCGAGCCGCGTCCCTTCGCGCGCATCCACGGCGGCCGGGCCTTCGCGATCTTCTTCGCGACGGGACAGGAGGGCGCATGCGCCCCGCCGAGCCATCCGGTCGACAGGAGGAACTCGTTCACGATCTCTCCCCCGGTGAAACGGAAGGTCGAGCGGAAGAGTTTCACCCATTCGTCCTTCGTCCGCGGGTGGTGGGCGGAGAGCCAGGCGTCGAAGGAGCCGTGCGTCTTCCGGAGCGCGCGGACGACGCCCGCGTTGTGGATCACGGCGTCGACCTTCAGGCGGTTCCGGACGATGCCGGCGTCCGCGAGGAGGCGGCGGCGCTCCTTCGCGCCGTAACGCGCGACGACGTCGGGGTCGAAGCCGTCGAACGCGCGGCGGAACGCGTCGCGCTTGCGGAGAATGGTCGCCCAGGAGAGGCCCGCCTGGTTGATCTCGAGCGCGAGACGCTCGAGGAGCTCGGCGTCGCCCGTCAGGGGGAACCCGTACTCCGTGTCGTGGTACGGGCCGTGGAGCGGGTCTCCCGGGGCGACGCGGCAGTAGCCCGACATCAGAAGGGGTCCAGCCCGTCCATCGCGCTCGCGGGCGGCTGGGGCGGGCGTGGGGAGCGCACGACCGTGACGGAGCAATCGGCCTTCGCGGCGACCTCGGCCGAGACGCTCCCGAGGATCGAGCGCCGCACGGAGTCGGCGCGCGCGCCGATCACGACGTGGTCGACGTGGTTCGTCGACGCGTACTCGAGGAGCGCGTCCGCGGGCTGCTTCGCCTCGAGGACGTGGAACGTGACCCGCGTCTCGCCGAGCGCGAGGGGGCGGGCCCAGTGCTTGAGCTCGACGAGGCGCGTGATGTGCTTGTTGCGGCCTTCGTCGTCGAGCGTCGTGTCGATCCCGATCCGGCGGGTCTTGAGGACGTTCACGATCGCGAAGCGGGCCCCGGGGACGATCTCGATGAGCCGGCGGACGGTCACGCGCATCGCCTCGGCGAGATCCTGCCCGCCGTCCGTGACGTCGACGGCGACCATCACGATCGGCGCGGTCGCGAGCGGGGCGGCGATCTCGCGAAGGGCCGCGGGGCGGATCTCCGGATTGAACCTCCGGCGGACGCGGACGCCCCACGGGTCGCGTTCGAGCCTCTCCGAGCGCGCCGTGAGCCGAACCTGGTCGGGGTGTGCGAGGTCGAACGCGAGGTGCGCGGCCGTCGGGTAGCGGCGCAGCGGGTCGGGCTCGAGGCAGCGCAGGACGACCTCCTGGAGCCACGGCGGATAGTCGGACTTCAGCCGGCGGGGCGGAGCGGGATCCCACCAGATGCGCCGCTTGAGCGCCCTCATCCCCTTCGGGTCGCCGAACGGGCGGACGCCCGTCGAGAAGAAGTAGAGGAGGACGCCGAGCGCGAAGATGTCGCTCCGCGGATCCGTGCGGTTCCCGAGGACCTGCTCGGGCGCCATGTACGGCGCCGTGCCGTACGGAACGCGGAACTCCTCGTCCATGAAGTCCGGGAGCTGGTCGTGGTGCGCGAGACCGAAGTCCACGAGCGCGGCCTCGCCCGTCTCGCGGATGATGATGTTCGAGGGCTTGACGTCCAGGTGGACGACGTTCTGGTGGTGGAGATCGCGCAGCGCCGCCGCGACCTTGATCCCGATCGTGGCGACCTCGTCGTACGGGAGAGGAAGGACGTCGAGCTTCGTCAGGAGCGTCCGGCCTTCGATGCGCTCCATCACGATGTAGGGCTGCACGGCGAAGTCGCCGGAAGCGACGAACTTCGGCACGTGGATGCCCGACAGGCGCGGCAGGATCATCTGCTCCATCTCGAAGCCCACGATCGCGGCCGGGTCCTCGCCCTCGAGCAGCGCCGGGACCTTCATGAGGAGCGGCATCGAGATGCCGGGGCGCTCGACGCGCCGGAGCGTCGCCATTCCGCCCGTGTGGAGGAGCTCCCCGACGACGAAGCCGTCCACGACGGCGCCTTTCTGGATGCGGACGCGGGCGTTCACGGCGGAATCACTGCCCCCACGTGAGGCGCTCGGCGTACATCTCGGGGAGCGCGGCGCGGCGGATCTTCTTCGCGGCCTCCTCGACCTCGTACGGGACGCGGAGATACGTGATCTCCGCCCGCGCCGTGTCGACGAGCGACCAGCACGCGGCGGGGTTCCCGTCGCGCGGCTGGCCGACGGAGCCGATCACGGCGAGCCAGCGGCGCTGCGGAAGGAGGGGGATTGCGATGCCCTCGACGGGCCGGAACGTCCCGAGCTTCAGCGTCTCGGACATGGTGAAGACCATGGGCCGGTGGACGTGGCCGCAGAACGTCACGCGCCGGCGCGTCGCCTTCAGGCTGCGCGCGGCGTCGCTCGGATCCGTCACGTACGTCCAGCGCGCGGGCGCCGACGCGTCCGCGTGGACGAAGAGGCAATCGCCCTCCTCGGACGTGAGCGGGAGCGACGCGAGGAACGCGCGCTGGTCGGCGCCGAGCTGGTTCTTCGTCCAGGCGAGCGCGAGCTCGGCGGGGGAATCCATCGTTCCCGGCGGCAGGCTCACGGCGGCGTCGTGATTGCCCTGAACGGCGATCGCGGCGCCCTTCGCGACGCGGTCCATGATCGTCCCGACGACCCAGTCGGGGTCCGCGCCGTAATTCACGTAATCGCCGAGCAGGACGAGCCTCTCGGCCCGGCGCGCGTCGGCGTCGGCGAGGCAGGCCTCGAACGCCTCCCGGTTGGCGTGGATGTCCGCCATGAGCGCAAGCCGCATTGGGGGAAGCGTACCGCGACCGGGGAATCGGGCGCGGGCGAGGAGGGAAAAGGCCGGCGGGCGGCCGGGGGAAAATGGTACCGCGTACGAGATTTGAACTCGTGATCTCCGCCTTGAGAGGGCGGCGTCCTAACCGCTAGACGAACGCGGCACGTTTCCCACCAACGGCTGTCCCCGCGTGCGGGGACGCGGAATCTAGCACGCCGGCCGGCGCCGCCACAACTTGGGGGTGGAGGAGAATCCCCCCATGGAATTCGGCATTCTCGGCCTCGAGCTCTCCGGCAAGACGACCATCTTCTCGCTCCTCACCGGGCACGCGGCCGCCGCGGCGACGCACAAACGCGAGGCCCACGTCGGGATCGCCCAGGTCCCGGACGCGCGGCTCGACCGCCTCTCGGCGATGTTCAAGCCCAAGAAGCACACCCCCGCGACCGTGAAGTTCGTGGACGTCCCCGGCGTCGCGAAGGGGGGCTCCCAGAGCCTCAACCTCCCGGAGCTGCGCCAGATGGACGGTCTCGCGGTCGTCGTCCGCGCCTTCGCGTCCGACGCGGTTCCGCATCCCGAGGGCTCCGTCGACCCCGCGCGCGACCTCGAGCTCCTCGAGACCGAGATGCTCCTCGCGGACCTCTCGGTCGTCTCGAATCGCCTCGAGCGCGTCGAGCGGGACATCGTCAAGAAGAAGACGCCCGACCTCCAGACGGAGAAGGGCCTCCTCGAGCGCCTCAAGGCCGCCCTCGACCGGGGCGAGACCCTCCGCGGAATGGACGTGCACGTCGACGAGGAGAAGTTCGTGAAGGGCTTCGGCCTCCTGACGCGCAAGCCCATGCTCGTGATCCTGAACGCGGGGGAGAGCGAGGCGGGCGACCTCGCCGGCGCTCTGGCCCGGGCGAAGCTCGACGCGTGGAAAGGCAAGCCGCACGTCGCCTTCAGCGCCGTCTCGGCCCCGATCGAGCAGGAGATCGCGGCGATGTCGCCCCAGGACCAGGCCGAGTTTCTGAAGGGCCTCGGCCTCCCGGACCGCGCGCTCGACCGGCTCCTCCACGCCGCTTACGACCTTCTCGGCCTCATGTCCTTCCTCACGGCGGGCGAGGACGAGTGCCGCGCGTGGTCGATCCCGAAGGGCACGCACGCCGTGAAGGCCGCGGCCGCGATCCACACGGACTTCGAGAAGCACTTCATCCGGGCCGAGGTCGTTCCGTTCACGACGCTCATGGAAGCGGGCTCGCTCGCGAACTGCAAGACGCACGGCACGCTGCGCCTCGAAGGGCGCGACTACGTCGTGCAGGACGGGGACGTCATCAACTTCCGCGTCAGCGCGTAACGCTCCGGATCAGTCCGCCATCCGCGCCCAGCGGAAGATCTCGGGCAGCGTCGGCTTCTTGCCGTACATGAGGATGCCGACGCGGTAGACGCGTCCCGCGAACCACGCGACGAGAAAGATCGTCGCGACGAGGAGCGCCACGGAGACGCCGATCTGCCAGAGAGGCGGCGTCTGGACGGAGATCCGCATGAACATCATGAGCGGCGCCGTGAACGGGAAGAACGAGAGCACGGTCGCGAGCCGGCCGTTCGGCTGG
>DATKLW010000006.1:0-11430 GCA_035542215.1 Thermoanaerobaculia bacterium
CGTCCTGGCCCTCGTTGCGATTGCGGTCGCGATGTTTACGACGCCTGCCCAGACCGGCCCGAAACTCGCCGACTACTACACGATGATCGCATCGAGGGTGATCGATCCCGACTTTTCGCCGCTCTGGCTCGACGTGACGCCGTTCTCCGCTGATCTGGACGGCGACGGGAACGAGGACCTGGTGGTACTCGGCGTGGATTACGGGTGTTGCGGGGTGACTCCCAACCTACCGCAGCCTTCACGGATCTTCTTCGGCGATGGCAACGGGAACTTCACCGCACCCGCGCCCGGGCAGTTCCCGATGGACAGCTTCAAGATGGTGTATCCACAAAAGGCGGTGTTCGGAGACGTGAACGGGGACGGACGACTCGACATGCTCATCGCCTGCGATGGCCCGGAGATGGATCCCTTCCCCGGCGAACAGAACCGGCTCTATCTCTCCGAGCCTGGCGGCGGCTGGAGGGACGCCACGGCCACGCTGCCGCAGCTCAGTGACTTCACTCTCGCTGCCGCAATGGCAGATCTCAGAGGCCGTGGTGTCCTGGACATCATCGTGGGAAATGCGTTTGGCGCACAGAATCACATCAGTTCGTACTCGTTGCTGAACGACGGTGCCGGGAACTTCACGATGACTCGAGCGAACATTCCGGCGCGACCGGGCGAAGTGATGGATGCCGAGAGCCACTTCTTCACCGGTATCACGCTCGCGGACCTCGACGATGACGGACTTCCCGAGTTGATACTGCTGTACGGCGATCCAGGCCCCTACAACAAGCTCACGGGCTCCACCATCTTGTGGAACCACGGCGGAGCGTTTACGAACGACGGAAGGACAGAGCTTCCTCCTCCCGCCGCGTTCCCGACGAACCACGAGGATCTGAGCGCCCAACCGATCGATTTCGATGGAGACGGCCTGCCCGACCTCGTCATCGTTGGCACAGACGCCACCACCTATGACGCATGGTTCGTCCAACTCCTCCGAAATCAGGGAAACGGGACATTCGTGGACGTCACGGCGAGCCGCCTAGCCCCGAGCGACGTTTCCGGGCAGACCCGGGGCGTTTCATATTCAACGGCGCCGTGGGCGAAGCGGGTCAAGGTCCTGGACTTCAACGGTGACGGCTTTCCGGATTTCTCTGTTGAGTATTACCCCGCCAGTGTCGATTCGAGCGGGCGTCAGGCTTTACCGCCGAGCCAACCATTGATCTACCTGAACGACGGCAATTGTCACTTCTCGGCGTTGAAGGTCGGGGACTTCGTCGCGCCCGGCAGCGAATGGGTCCTGGGTGGCGGGCACTTGATGCGGACGCGAAACGGGTACAGCTTCATCACGCCCTATCTCTCTCCATATGAAGGCGGGCTGCACGTGACCGGCCTCCTCGCCACGCAGCCCTATCGGCAGCCTGCGGCACCGTGGCAGAAGGTCGCCGCGCCGGGACCGTCGCTCCCCGCGAAGCGGCGCGGCTGAACCCTACTCCGTCGACACGACCTCGTGCAGGTGCTCGCGCGTCGCGTCCGCGCGGCGCGCCATGTCGACCGCGAGCGCCGGCAGGAGCCCCGGCAGGTGGAGCGCGTTCGGCACGAAGCGCACGTAGCAGAGCCTCGGCGCCCCGGGAAGCGTTCCGAACTCGAAGCTCGCCTCGGGCGACTCGAGCGTCCACGCGCCTGTCGCGTCGATCGCGAACGGCACGTCGCGTTCCTTCAGGTTGAGGTTCAGGGCAACGTCCGCCGACGCGGGGGCCGCGTCGGAGGGCAGGAAGAGACGCAGGAAGACCCCTGCCCCCATCTCGGGGTGGCGCTCGCCGTGACGGGCCTGGAGGAGGGCCGAGGCGCGCGGGCCGAGCGGGTGTGTCCCCTCGAGCGGATCGAGGAACGGCAGCCGCGCGTCGAGCCCGCGCGGGGAGGCCTCGGCGCGCGCGCCGAACGGGCCGAGCGCGCCGGCCGCCGCGATCCAGTCGGCCGGGTCCGTGAAGCGCGAGTCCTTCGCGCCTTCCGGCGCGATCCGCGCCGAAAGGAGGTCGAGCATCCCGTCCGGGTGGGGCCGGGAGCCGGACCGGGGGTGCTCGCTCCGCGCGGCCGGGAGACCGAGCTCGTCCTCGAGCCCCTCGCGCCCGCCCTCGGCATAAATCGCCTGCAGCGCGGCCGAGGCCGAGAGAAACCCGAGGGCGACGGGAGCCGTCTCCCTCGTGACGAGGCCCGCCGACCACAGGCGCACGACGCCGTCCTCACGATCGACGACGAATCCCGCGAGCGGCGGGTAGCGCAGGAGGTCCGCGAGGACGCCCGCCTGACGCAGCGTGACGGAGTCCGCGAAGAGGACGTCCGTCTCGACGTGCACGCGGCTCGCCGCCGCGTCTCCTTGCCCGACCGCCTCCTCCGCGTGGACGCGCTGGACGACCCGGTGCGGCCACCACGAGAAGGAGCGCTCGTCGCGAAGGGCCCACGCGTCGTCGATCAGGAGACGCGCAAAGAGGTCGTCGACGAAGGCCGGGCCGGGGTCCACGCCGGGGACGCTCAAGTTCCCTCGGCGCCGGGCAGCTCGTGCACGGCGATCACGTACTCGGCCACGGGCGTCCCGCCCACGAGGTGCTCCATGATGATCCGCTCGAGGACCGGCGGGTCGCACGCGCGGTACCAGATTCCCTCCGGGTAGACGACGGCGATCGGCCCCCCTGCGCACACCTTGAGACAGTTCGCGCGCGTCCTCAGGACCTCGCCCGGGTCGGCGAGGCCCAGCTCCTTGAGGCGCGCCTTGAGGTAGTCCCAGGCCGCGATCCCGCGCTCCCGGTCGCAGCACTTGGGCTTGGCCGGGTCCGCGCACAGGAAGATGTGCCGGCGCGCGTTCGGGATCCCGAGCGCCCGGACGATCCCGGCGAGGGCCTCCGGCGATTCGTCCCGCTCGCTCATGCGGGGAGAAGGATAATCCCCGCATGAGAATCTTCGTCACCGGCGCCACCGGCCACATCGGCTTCCGCGTCGCGACGGCGCTCCGCCGCCGCGGCCACCACGTCCTCGGGCTCACGCGCTCGGACGCGGGCGCGGCCCGCCTCGCGCGGCACGAGATCCACTCCGTCAAGGGAACGCTCCAGGACCCCGGCAGCTGGAAGGGGGCCGAGGACTGCTCGACGCTCGTCCACGCCGCGGCGGACTACACGACGGACACGATGTCTCTCGACCGCGCAGCCGTCCACTCGCTCCTCTCCCTCGCCGGGCGAGGCGCCGGCGTCAAGACCGTCGTCTACACGAGCGGCGTATGGGTCTACGGCGGGACGGGCGACACGCTCGTGGACGAGACGTCCCCTCTCGCTCCGCTCCCGATGAGCCTCCCGCGCGTCGAGATCGAAAAGGCGGTCCTCACGACGCACGGCGTGAAGGGACTCGTCCTCAGGCCCGGCTGCGTCTACGGCTACGGCGGCAGCCTGACCGCCCCCTGGTTCGCGGGAGCGGCGGCCGGCAAGCTCGAGGTCGTCGGCGACGGCTCGAACCGCTGGGCCACGGTCCACGCGGACGACCTCGCGGATGCGTACGTCCGGGCGATCGAGAGCGGGCTGGCGGGAGAGATCTTCAACGTGACGGATCGTTCGCGCGCGCCGCTCCGCCGCCTCGTCCTTGCGGCCGCACACGCCTCCGGCTTCGCGGGCCAGATCCGCTGGATCCCGCTCGAGGAGGCGCGCAAGACCATGGGGGACTTCGCGTCCGCGCTCGCGTTCGACCAGCACGTCGACTCGCGCAAGGCCGTCGCGCGCCTCGGCTGGCAGCCGACGCACGGCGGATTCGAGGACGAGGCCGCGACGTACTTCGCCTCGTGGAAGGCCGCGCAGGGCTGAGCCCGGGGATTATTCTCCGGCAGTGGGCATCCTGACGGCCGCCGACCGCGCCGCGATCGAATCGCATGGGCTCACGGAGGCCGAGGTCGCGCGCCAGCTCGCGCTCCTCCGCGAGCCTCCGGCGCCGCAGCGCCTCGCACGCGCCGCCACCGCGGGAGACGGCGTCGTGCGGCTCGAGGAGCGCGAGCACGCGGAGCTCCTCGCGCTCGCGGACGAGGCCGCGCGGGCGGGCCGCCTCACGAAGTTCATCCCGGCGTCCGGCGCCGCGAGCCGGATGTTCGCGTCCCTCCTCGCCGGCGCTCCGGAGAGTCCGGAGAAGAGGAGGTTCCTCGAAAACGCGGACGTCTTCGCCTTCTCCGGCGACCTTGATCGCCTCGCGTCGACGCCGAAAGGCCTTCTGCCGTTCCACCGGTACAAGGAGGACAGCCGCACCGCGTTCGAAGAGCACCTTTTCGAGGCCGCGGGGACGGTCCGGGACGCCGCGGGGATCTGCCGCGTGCATTTCACCGTCTCGCCCGAGCACCGCGGAGCCTTCGAGGCGAAGCTGGCCGAGGTGCGCCCGCGAGTCGAGCGCGCGACGGGCGCGCGCTTCGACGTCACGTTCTCGGAGCAGGCGCCGTCGACGGATACGATCGCCTGTGGCGCGGACGGGGAACTTTTCCGCAAGGCCTCGGGCGCGCTCCTCTTCCGCCCCGGCGGCCACGGCGCGCTCCTGAAGAACCTCTCGGACGTCACGCGCCGTGGCGGCGACGTCGTCCTCGTCAAGAACATCGACAACGTCGTCCCGGACGCGCGCCGGGGCCCGACGCTCCTGTGGAAGCGGCTTCTCACCGGCCTTCTCATGCAGATCGAACGAGGCAGCCCCCGGCACCGGCCGATTCGCGTCTGCGGCGTCGTCCGCAACGAGGGCGAACCCGGTGGAGGGCCGTTCTGGGTGTCCGGACCCGGCGGAGAGAGCGTCCAGATCGTCGAATCGGCGCAGGTCGACCTGAAAGACGCGGCTCAGGCGCGAATCTGGAATTCGGCGACGCATTTCAACCCGGTCGACCTCGCGTGCTCGCTCCGCGACGGGGCCGGAAAACCCTTCGAACTCAGCCGGTTCGTGGACGAGGATGCGGTTTTCGTCGCGGAGAAGACGCACGATGGAAAGCCTCTCAAAGCATTGGAAAGGCCGGGGTTGTGGAATGGTGCCATGGCTTTTTGGGAGACGGTTTTCGTGGAGGTCCCCAAAGAGACGTTCGCCCCGGTCAAGACCGTGCTCGATCTCCTCAGGCCCGAACATCGCCCTTGAGGCCGCGTAAGAGGCCACGTTTACCGACCGGGCGTATCCTTCGTTCCCCCCGGAAACCACGGGGCCCCGCCATGATTCACAACGAGCCCCGACCCAAGCGCCGCCGAAAGCTCGTCCTCGTCGAGGCCGAGTCGTCCCCGGCCGCCGCGCCCTCCGGTCCGGGCGTCCCCCTCCTGAACCGGGAGCTCTCGTGGCTCGCGTTCAACCAGCGGGTCCTCGACGAAGCCTTCGACGAGCGCTGGCCGCTCCTCGAGCGCCTGAAGTTCCTCTGCATCACGAAGACGAACCTCGACGAGTTCTTCATGATCCGGGTGTCCGGCCTCCTCGACCAGGTCTCGTCGGAGGTCGTCGAGCACTCGGACGACCGCCTCCCGCCCGCCGAGGCCCTCGCGCGCATCCGGACGACGGTCCAGGAGATGGAGGCGCGCCAGACCGCGTGCCTCGTCGCGGATCTCCTCCCGAAGCTCGCCGCGAACGGGATCGCCGTCCTCACGTGGGATGCCCTGAACGACGAGCAGCGCACGGGCGCTGCCGCGTACTTCCGGCGGAACGTCCTGCCCGTCCTCACGCCCCTCGCCGTCGATCCCGGCCACCCGTTTCCGTTCCTCTCGAACCTCTCGATGAACTTCGCGGTCGAGGTGAGAAATCCCGAGAACGGCGAGGTGAAGTTCGCGCGCGTCAAGGTGCCGCGGGTCCTCCCGCGCCTCCTGCCGCTGCGCGAGATCCTCGAAGGCAAGAAGAAGGTCCGGCCGGAGAAGGCCGACTTCCTCCTCCTCGAATCCCTTCTGCAGGCGAACCTCGGCGACCTCTTCCCGGGCCTCGAGATCGTCTCGTCGCACCTCTTCCGCGTCACGCGCGACGCCGACATCGAGATCCAGGAGGACGAGGCGTCCGACCTCCTCGCGACGATCGAGCAGGAGGTCCGCCGGCGGCGCTTCGGCGCGGTCGTGCGCCTCGAGATGGCCCCGAAGACGCCGAAGAGGGTCCGCAAGCTCCTCGTCAAGCAGCTCGAGATCACGGAGAACGAGATCTACGAGGTGGAGGGGCCGCTCGGGCCCGGCGACCTCATGTCGCTCGTGAAGCTCGACCGGCGGGACCTGAAGGACGCGCCGTTCGCCCCCGCGATCCCCGCGATCCTGGGGCAGCCGGACACGTCGATCTTCGCGGCGATCCGCGCGGGCGACATCCTCCTGCACCACCCGTACGACTCGTTCTCGCCGGTCGTCGAGATGATCGAGCGCGCCTCCGAGGACTCGAAGACGGTCGCGATCAAGATGACGCTCTACCGGACGAACCCCGATTCGGGGCTCATCCCGGCCCTCGTCCGCGCGGCCGAGAACGGCAAGCAGGTGGCCGTCCTCGTCGAGCTCAAGGCGCGCTTCGACGAGGAGAACAACATCACGTGGGCGAAGTCGCTCGAGCAGGCCGGCGTCCACGTCGTCTACGGCGTCGTCGGCCTGAAGACCCACGGCAAGATCGCCCTCGTCGTCCGGCGGGAGAAGGACGAGATCCGCCGGTACGTCCACCTCGGAACGGGCAACTACAACTCCTCGACGGCGCGCACGTACACGGACATCGGCCTCATGACGTGCCGGCCGGAGTTCGGCGAGGACGCGACGCGCTTTTTCAACGCGCTCACGGCCTTCGCCGGCAAGACGACGTATGCGCGCCTCATCACGGCGCCGAAGGACCTGCACCGGTGGGTCCTCGAGTCGATCGCGCGAGAGACGGCTCACGCGCGCGCGGGGCGCCCGTCCGGCATCCGCGCGAAGATGAACGCGCTCGTCGACCCGAAGGTCATCGCGGCGCTCTACGAGGCCTCACAGGCCGGCGTGCCGGTCGACCTCCTCGTGCGAGGCATCTGCTGCCTGACTCCGGGGCTCCCGGGCGTCTCGGAGACGATCCGCGTCCGGTCCATCGTTGGCCGCTTCCTCGAGCACAGCCGCGCGTTCGTCTTCGAGAACGGCGGCGAGCGCGAGACGTGGCTCTCGTCGGCGGACTGGATGCAGCGGAACTTCTTCCGGCGGGTCGAGATCGCGTTTCCGGTCGTCGAGCCCGCGCTCGCGAAGCAGGTCGTCGAGGCCCTCGAGACGATGTGGCGGGACAACGTGCGCGCGCGCGAGCTGAAGTCGGACGGGACGTACGTGCGCCTCGCGCCGAAGGAAGGCGAGACGGCCGTCGACTCACAGACGCTCTTCGTCGAGGACGCGCGGCGGCGCGTGCTCAAGGCCGTCGAGGCCTTCCAGCGCCGCGGGGCCGAGGTGTTCGAGGCCGCCGAGAGGACGGCCGGGCCCGAGCCGGTCGAATCGGCGAGCTGACTCGCCGGCACCCGGGTCCGAACCTCGTTACCGCTCGACCTCGAAGCTCGCGGGGGGGGTCAGAACCGGCTCCTGTGCCGTCAGCGTCGTCCCGCTGATCGGGACCACGATCAGGTGCGTGTTCGCGCCGAAGGCGACGTTCACTTCGTAGAACCCCTGGGGCGACACGGCGATGAGCGTCCCGGGAACCTGTTTGAGCTCGGCCATCGGGCACGTGACGTAGACCTTCAGCGGGACGTCCATGGCGCTCTCCTCTTCACCTTCGGCAGACGAGGATAGCGCGGGGAGCGTGCGACCGTCGCGCCGAAACGAGGCTACGGCCCGTCTTCGCCTTCCTCGTCGCCGTCTTCGTCGCCCACCGGCTCGCCGCGATACTCCTTCAGCTTCCGCTGAAGCGTGCGGAGGCCGATCCCGAGCGCCTCGGCCGCCTTCCGGCGGTTGCCTCCCGAGATCTGGAGTGCCGTGAGAATCGCCTCGCGCTCGATCTCGTCCATCGTCCGCCCGACGAGGCTGCCCGTGAACGCGGGTTCCGCGATGGCTGCGGGAGCGGACGCGGCTCCGGGCGCCGGTTCGGCCGCGGGAGCGGGCGCCGGCGCGGGCAGCTTCACGGCGGCCCACTCGCCCGAGCGCGGACGGCCGGGGGCGCGCGCGCGGATCGCGGGCGGGAGGTCCGCAACGTCGAGGCGCGGCCCCGCGGCGAACAGCACCGCGCTTTCGAGGACGTTCTTGAGCTCGCGGACGTTGCCCGGCCACTCGTACGCGACGAGCGCCGCGAGCGCGGCGGGCGTCGCGCCGCTCACGGTCTTGCCGTGCTCCTCCGCGAAGAGGGCCCGGAAGCGCTCGACGAGGAGCGGGATGTCCTCCTTCCGCTCGCGGAGCGGCGGGATCTCGAGCGTGACGACCGAGAGCCGGTAATAGAGGTCCTGCCGGAACCGGCCGGCTTCGATCTCCTTGACGAGGTCGCGGTTCGTCGCGGCGACGAGCCGGAAATCCACGTCCTTCGACTCGTTGCCGCCGACCGGCGTGACGCGCTTCTCCTCGAGGACGCGGAGGAACTTCACCTGCAGGTCGGGCGGCATCTCGGAGACCTCGTCCAGGAACAGCGTGCCGCCGGCGGCCTGCTCGATGCGTCCCATCCGCTTCACGAGGGCGCCCGTGAACGCGCCGCGCTCGTGCCCGAAGAGCTCGGACTCGATGATCTCGCGCGGGATCGCCCCGCAGTTCAGGGCGACGAACGCGCGCGACCGGCGCGGGGAATTGTGGTGGAGAGCGTTCGCGACGAGCTCCTTGCCCGTCCCGGACTCGCCGACGAGGAGGACCGTCGTCTTCGCGGGGGCGACGACGCGCAGCTTCTCGAAGAGGCGCTCCATCGGCTTCGAGATCCCGAGGATCGCCTCGAAGCCGAAGCGCTTGTCGAGCCTCTCGCGCAGGTCCCGGATCTCGAGGGCCTGCCGGGCGCGCTTGAGCGCCGCCTCGGCGCGGAGCCTCAGGTCGTCCTTCGCGAGCGGCTTCGCGACGTAGTCCACGGTGCCGAGCGCCCGCGCCGAGAGGAGCGTCTCGACGTCGCCGTGCGCCGTCACGAGGAGGACCGCGACGTCCGGGCGCGCGGCCGCGAGGTCCGAGGCGAGGTCGAGGCCGGTCTTGCCCGGCATCTTCAGGTCGGTGACGACGAGCGCGACCGACGGATCCTCGATCGCGCGCTCGAGCGCCGAGTCCGCGTCGCCGAACTCCTCGACGCGGCGGCCGTCCGTCGTGAGCGTGAGCGCCATCGCCTTGCGGCTGGCGGCGTCGTCGTCGACGACGAGGATGAGCGGCTGCGCGCTCACCGCGCCCCTTTCAGCGCGCGGTCGAGGTCGTCCTCGGTCCAGACGGGGACTCCGAGCGCCTTCGCCTTGTCCAGCTTGCTTCCGGCCTCTTCGCCGGCAATGACCGCCGTGGTCTTCTTCGACACGCTGCCGCTCACCTTTCCGCCCGCGGACTCAATGGCCGCGGTCGCGTCGTCTCTCGTCCTCCGGGGCAGGGTCCCCGTGAGGACGAAGATACCCCCGGACAGAGCTCCGCCCGGCCCCGAGGGCCCGGCCTCCTCGGTCATACGGACCCCGAACCCGCCGAGTTTCTTCAGGAGAGTCCGATTCGGGGGATGGGCGAACCAGTCGAGGATCCCACGGGCGGTCTCGGGCCCGATCTCCGGGATGGACGTGAGCGCCTCCTCGTCCGCGGCGACGAGCGCGTCCATGGAGAGGAACCGCCGCGCGAGGATCTTCGCCGTCTTCTCGCCCACCTGCCGGATCCCGAGGCCGAAGAGAAGGCGCGAGAGGCCGGCGTCCTTCGAGCGCTCGATCTCGGCGATCACGTTCGCGGCCGACTTGCCGCCCCAGCGCTCGAGGGGAGCGAGCTCCCCGGCCGTCAGGCCATAGAGCGAGGCGACGTCCTTCAGGAGGCCCGCGTCGCGCAGCTGCTCGATCCGCTCGTCGCCGAGGCCCTCCACGTCCATCGCGCGGCGCTTGACGAAGTGGCGGAGCGACTCGGCGATCTGGGCCGGGCAGCCGGGGTTGACGCACCGGACGGCGACCTCGCCCTCGCGTTGGACGACCTTCTCGCCGCAGGCCGGGCAGCGCTCCGGCATCGTGAACGGCTTCGCGTTCCGGGGGCGCTTGTCGAGGAGGACGCGCGTGACCTTCGGGATCACGTCGCCTCCCTTCTCGACGGCCACGGTGTCGCCGATCCGGACGTCCTTCTTCGCGAGGTCCTCCATGTTGTGGAGCGTCGCCCGCCGGACGGTCGAGCCGGCGAGGAGGACGGGCGCGAACTCGGCGACCGGGGTGAGAACGCCCGTGCGCCCGACCTGGACGACGATGTCCGTGACCGTCGTCGTGGCCTCCTCGGGCGGGTACTTGTACGCGATCGCCCAGCGCGGGAACTTCGCGGTCTGTCCGAGGCGCTTCTGGTCGGCAACCGCGTCCACCTTCACGACGACGCCGTCCGTCTCGAACGCGAGAGAGTGCCGTTTCGTTTTCCACTCCTCGAGGAACGCGAGGATCCCGTCCACGTCGGTCACGGTTTCGCGATGTGGGTTGACGGGGAAGGAGATTTCTTCGAGTGTGCGGAGGGCTTCGGCCTGTGTCTCCGGCTCGCCTTTGCCCTCCCATCGCGCGATCGAGTAGAGGAAGGCCGAAAGACGGCGGCTCGCGGTGATCCTCGCGTCCAGGAGCCGCAGCGATCCCGCCGCCGAGTTGCGGGGGTTCGCGAAGAGCGGCTCGCCGGCCTCCTCGCGCTTCTCGTTCAGCGCGGCGAAGGACTTCTTCGACATGTAGACCTCGCCGCGCACCTCCAGAAGCCGGGGGATGCGGGGCAGGCCGCGCGCGTGTTTTTCTTCGAAAGGTAATGCGGCGCCGGCCTTTGCGCCGCCTGCTGCCGCACGAGGAGCCGGCTGGCCGGCCCCATGTACCTTCGGAGAAATCTCCTTCTTCAATTCCAGCGGGATGGCGTGGATGGTCCGGACATTCGGGGTCACGTCCTCCCCCGTCGTCCCGTCCCCGCGAGTCGCGGCGCGGACGAGGCGGCCGTCCACGTAGACGAGGGAGACCGAGAGGCCGTCGATCTTGAGCTCGCAGACGAATTCCGGTGTCCGGCCGAGCCGGTCCGCGACGCGGTCCGCCCAGGCCTTCAGCTCCTCGGGCGCGTACGCGTTCTCGAGCGAGAGGAGCGGGATCTCGTGCCTCACGCTCGGGAGGCTCGAGACGGGGGTCCCGCCGACGCGCTGCGTCGGGGAGTCCGGCGTCACGAGATCCGGGTGCGCCTCCTCGAGCGCGAGGAGCTCCCGCATCAAGGCGTCGTACTCGGAGTCCGTGATCTCGGGGCGGTCCTCGACGTAGTAGAGGCGCGCGTGCTTGGAGATTTCCTTCCGGAGCTCGGAAGCGCGCGCCGCCGGGGCCTTCGTCCTCGCCACGGGCCCGATTCTAGGCGGCGGGCCGGCCGAAGGCCCTGTTAGCAT
>DATKLW010000007.1:0-4314 GCA_035542215.1 Thermoanaerobaculia bacterium
GGCGTCCGGCCGTTCACGAGGATCGGCTCTCTGAGCTCGGTGTGACTGTGCCCGCCGATCACGACGTCGATCCCCGGCACCTCGCGCGCGACGCGCACGTCGTCGCCGTCCGCGTAGCGGCCGTCCGCCCCCTTCACGACGCCGCCGTGGCTGAGGCAGATGACGACGTCGACTCTCTCCTTCTCGCGAAGGGTCTTCACGACGTCTTTCGCGGTCTCGATCGCGTCCGCGAACGTGACGGCGCCCTTGCCGCCGGTGTAGTGCGTCGCCTCGAGGCCGAGGAGGCCGAAGATGCCGAAGCGCAGGCCGCCGCGCTCGATCACGAGATGCCGGCGGAGGACGCCCTGCTTCGCGAGGGCCTGCAGGTCCGCGAGCGTCGGGTCGGCCGCGTCGACGTTCGTGTTCGAGGCGACGACCGGCGGAACGCGCCCGGCCTTCGCGGCCGTGCGGATCGCCTTCCCGAGGCCGTCCGGCCCGAGGTCGAACTCGTGGTTGCCGAACGTCGTCGCGTCGTAGCCCATGCGGGCCATGACCTGAAGCTCGCCGCCGACCTCGCGGCTCGCGGCCCCGAACGGCGTCCCCATGCTGAAGTCGCCGGCGTCGAGGACGAGAACGGGGCCGAGGGCCTTCCCCGCCTCCCGTCGCCTCGCGATGAGGCCGCCCAGGCGCGCGTACCCGCCGCGCGTCGCGTCGTCGTTGAGAGAGAACGGCGTGTAGTCCGCCGCCGGCCCCATCCCGATGAACGACGAGTGCATGTCGTTCGTGTGGAGGATCGTGAACGTCCTCTTTCCGCCCGGCGCGGCGGCGAGGGCGTCGGCCAGTACGAACGTCGCGCCCATCGCGGCGGCGCCCGCGACGAACTCGCGGCGGGAAATGGAGTCCCGGGACATCAGAAGGCCTCCTTTGTCAGAAGACGGTCGGCGACACGAAGGTGCGCCCGGCAACCGCCTCGTGGATCGCTTTCGGGAGATCGGAGACGAGACGAGACTTCACGACGTAGGCGTCGGCCCCGAGCGTCATCGCCTCCCGCACGAAGTCCGGATCCTCGTGCACGGTGAGAAACACGAACCGGCTCCGGCAGCCCGCGGCCTTGAGGCCGCGCAGGGCGCCGAGGCCGCCGAGACCGGGCATGGAGATGTCCGACACGATCACGTCCGGGTCCAGCCGCGCCGCGGCTTCCAGGAGCGATTCGCCGTCGAACACGGTGCCGACGACTTCGCACGTCTTTTCGAGGATGCGGGCGACCTGCGCGAGCACCCGCGGCTGATCGTCTGCAAGAAGGACCCGTAGCGGTATCGCATCGGTTTTGATGAGCGCGTGCCTCGAAGGCAAGCTATGTCGACGCGCCGCACAGATCTACTGTCAGTACTGACAGCCTGTCAGAACTGACAGGGACGCTAAGGCCCGATGAGGTGGTGCTTGACGGCGTACTGGACCAGCTCGGCGCCGGTCCTCACCCCGAGGCGTCTCATCACCTCGTACTTGTGGAAGGCCACGGTGCGCGGGGTCACCTGGAGAACGGCCGCGACCTCTTTCATCGTGCGCCCTTCCGCGAGGAGCTGCAGGACCTCCCGCTCGCGGTCCGTGAGCTTGTCCGGACGGGCGGGGGCGCCCTGATCGAGGAATTCGTCCTCCGACAGGCCGCCCAGGAGGAGCGGCGTGATGTAGCGCCGGCCGGCCATCGCCTTCTGGATCGCCGTGAACAGCTCGGAGCCCGCCGAGCTCTTGAGAAGGTACGCCGACGCGCCCAGCCGGAACGCCTCGCGCGCGAGATCGGGGTCCGCGTTCACGGTGAGGAATACCCACTTCGTGCCCGGCAGCTTCGGCTGGAGCTGCCGGCAGGCGTCGACGCCGTTCAGGCCCGGCATGGAGATGTCGGTCACGATCACGTCTGGCCCGAGCCCGGGCGCGGCCTCGACCAGCGCCCGGCCGTCGCGGACGGCGCCCACGACGTCGCAGGACGCGGACAGCATCCGCGTGAACGCCTCGAGCAGCATGGCGTGATCGTCGGCGAGGAGGACACGCGGCCGGGCGCTCACGAGGCCGTCTCCTGAGGAGAAAACGGGACGCTCACGTCCACCCTCGTGCCGGCGCCCGGCTGCGACCGCCACCGGATCTCTCCGTGGACCAGCCGCACCCTCTCGCGCATCGTGAGGAGGCCGAGACCCTTTCCGGTCGCTCCGAGCGGGAAGCCCCTCCCGTCGTCCGACACGCTGAGGCGCAGCTCTCCGTCCGCCGACGTCAGCTCGACCGTCGCGCCTTTCGCACCGCTGTGCTTGACGACGTTCTGGAGCGCCTCCTGGGTCACGCGGTAGAGGCATAAGGCGACGTCGGGCGGCAGCTCCCGCGGCACGCCCGTGCACGTGCACGAGATCGCGATCGCGTGCGCCCGTTCCACGTCCCGGCAATGCCCGCTCATCGCCGCGGCGAGCCCCAGCTGGTCGAGCTTGGCCGGATGCAGCCCGTGCGAAAGCCGGTGCACGTCCGCCGAGAGCGCCTTCACCTGCGAGGCGAAGCCATCCATGCGGGCCTTGATCTGTTCCGAGGCATCCGGCGGTTGCTGCCCGAGCATCTCGAGCTCCACGGCCAGGAGCGCCATGCTCTGGCTCAGGCCGTCGTGCAGCTCCTGCGTCAACCGCGTCCTCTCCTGCTCCTGCGCCACGATGAGGCGGCCGGAAAGGGTCTGGGCTTCGCGCTGGGACGTGACGAGCTCCCGCTGGCTGACCTGCAGCCGGCGGCCGACGTCCGCGGCCTCGAGGAGGTCCGAGCTCAGCTCGTAACCCATCGCGGCGACCATCGCCAGGAAGAACACGCTTGGCGTGCTCGGCATGTGAACCAGATGGCGCAGGGAGAGTGAGGACTGGACGCTTCCCGCCAGCGTGAAGAACACGACGCTCATGCCCACGACCAGGGCGCGGGAACGGTCTCCCCGTCTCCAGGCCGTGAGCGTCGCATCCACGACGAAGGCGACGACCAGAAACAGGCTGACCTGGCCCAGGACGAGCCACGGGCTCGGAACTCCGACGGGAAGGGAAACCTGCTCGCCGAGGAAAGAGATCCGCTCGACGCCCGTGATCTCCCGGAAACCGAGGTTCGGAGAGAGGACGAGGTCGACGATCAGCGCGAGCGTGCGTGCGCCGACCACGGTCCATGCCAGCCAGGGACGTCCCGCCTTGAGGAAGAGGAGCACGAATCCGACGAGCGGCACGCTCACGAGCCAGGCGGCGGCGAAGAACCAGCGCAGCGCGTGGCCGAGCTGGTCGGGCGTTCGGGCGTGCATCGCCCACAGCTCGGTCCCGGCGAGGAACGCCGTTCCCAGGGCGGACAACCCGAACAGCGCTTGCGCGAGCGCCTCCCGGCGCCGCCACCAGACGAGGCCCTGCACGATGGCGAGCGTCAGGCACGCCGACGCGAGCATCGACCAGATCACCGTCACCCCGCTCATCGGGCCCAATACTCCCTTTCCGTGAATCAGACGAAGTCTAGGATGAACAGGCCGCGACCCAAAACGCCGGCCATGCGCGGAAATCATTGCGCCCCGAGCCCTGTGGCTGTAAGACGCTTACGTTGCTCGTGTCGAGGCGGATGGCCCTGGTCGCTCTCGCGGCGCTCGTGGTCGCGCCGCGCGCGCCCGCGTTCGACAGCAAGGGCCACGTCGTCCTCGAGGCGCTGGCCTACCGGACGCTCGTCGAGGGGCACGACGGCCGGCCGCCGCGCCCCGAGGTCCTCCGCGACCTGATCAACGACGGCGCGCTCGACCTTCCGTTCTGCTTCGGGCGCGGCGGCACGCCGCCCAAGGAGTGCGTCGACGCCGCCGCGAAGAATCCGCTCCTCGACTGGCCGCAGCCGCTGACGGACCGCCCGGATGCGGCCTTCCGGCGCCAGTTCAGCGACGTCGGCCAGTGCTTCCACTACATGGCGACGCTCGACGACGCGCAGACGGACGCCTTGCCCGGGACCTCCGTGCCGCGCGCCCTCGCGACGAGCGCCGTCGTCCGCTGCAACGACCTCCTGGACGGGCTCCTGCGGCAGGTCGTCGTGATCGGAGGGCCCGAGACGCGGCGCAGCTCCCACGGCCTGTACGAGCTCATGCACGCGGTGGGCGACTCGTTCTCGGGCTCGCACACGGAGCGGGGGGAGGACGGGCGCATCGGCTACCTGCGCGTCTGGCAGCCCATCGAGAAGATGGTCAAGCTTCCGACGGGGCGCGCGGCGCGCATCCCGGATGCGGCGTACCACAAGTGGGACGACCACCGGGACAAGACGTACATTCTCGAGGGCGGCGAGGCCGCGTGCGAGAAGCGCACGGACAAT
>DATKLW010000008.1:0-34159 GCA_035542215.1 Thermoanaerobaculia bacterium
GCGGTCGGCATGTTCGCGCTCTCGCTCGTCGTGGGCGCGCTGACGTACGTCGTCCTCCTCAGGCTCATCCGCGGGCACCGCGCGAGGCTCGCGGCGAAGGTCGCCCCGGACGTCGCGGGCGAGGGCGCCGAGCCCGACTAGACGAGCTCACCCGAGGGCGGCGAGCGCCTTCGCGAGGCGGGGCCCGGGATTCGGAACGGCCCGATGGACGTCTGGAAGAAGGAGCCGGGCGCGGTACCGCGCCTCTGCGGGATGGCGGACGGCGTACTCGAAGAGATCGGCGGCGGAGATCTCGTCAGCGGGGTTCGAGCGCACGGCGCGCGCGAGCTCGGCTCCCGCCGCGATCGTCTTTCCGGCCGCCTCGTAACGCTCGGCGAGGAACCGGCGCGCGTCCGCGTTCGAGGGATCGGCCACGAGCGCCCAACGCGCCTCGTCCCACGCCTCGGACTCGCGGCCGAGGCGCACGAGGATGCGGGCGTGGGCCAGCCGGACCGAGGGGGCGCCGTCGCCGTTCTCGACCGCGTCGTCCCAGGCGTCCTCGGCCTCCGCGAGCTTGCCGCGGGCCTCGAGGAACGCGGCACGGTGGTACGCGATCGGGTACGAGTCCGGGCACAGGCGGGCGCCCTCGTCGAACGCGCGCTCCGCCTCCTCGAGCCGCCCTGCCGCCTCGAGGACTTTCGCGAGGCCCCAGTGGCCGTTCTCGTACGTCTGGAAGATCTGGATCGACCGCCGGTAGCAGCCGATCGCCTCGTCCCACTTCTGCTCGTCCCAGCGCTGCTTGCCGAGGAGCGCCCAGGCGTCGTAGTAGCGCGGGAAGATCTCGACGGCCCTTGCGAGGTGCCGGATCGTCGTCTCGCGGTCGCCGCGCAGTTGTGCGTCCCAGGCGACGTTGTAGTGCGCCTTTGCGGAGCCCGGGTTCTTCGCCACCATGTCGCGGTAGAGCGTCCGATCGTCCTTCCACACGAGGTTCCGGAACGCCGCCGCTGTGCCGTACGCGAGCACGGCGGCCGCGAGCAGCGCCTCGCGCCACGGCAGGCGCGACGGGCGGGGCACTTCACGCACGATTTCTCCGAAGAGGCCGACGGCAAGAGCGGCGAGCCCGGCCGACGGGAGGTAGGCGAGACGCTCGGCCCAGATCGTCCCGAGGACGAACGGAACGTTCGAGACCGGGAAGAGGGAGCCCGCAAAGAGCGCGACCCCGAGCGCCGCGAGCGGCCGCCGCCTCCAGAACGCGAGCGCGAGGACGGGCAGCGCCGCCGCGAACGCGAGGCCCGCCCAGGCGGGCGCGTCCCGGAGGCTGTCCGCGAGCCGGAGCGCGTATGCAGAGTGGTCCGCAGCGAGCCCGACGGGAAGAAACGTCTTCGTCGCATACCGCGCCGCGAGGAAGAGCGCGTTCGCGACCCTGAGCGGCGGTTTCATCGCGACAAGCGGGTTTTCGAGGTCGAAGATCCCGGCCTCGCGCGAGACGAGGAAGCCGTGGATCACGATCACGCGTACGGCGAAGAGGACGGCGACGGGGCCGAGGAATCCGAGGAAAGCCCAGCGTGCGAACCTCGGGAGACCCGTCCACGCCTCCCGGGGCGACCGGCCACGGCCGCCGCGGAAGAGCTCTCCGAGAAGGACGACCCCCGGGGCGACGATCGCGTTCTCCTTCACGAAGACGGAGACGAGGAAAAGGACGAGCGCCCCGGCGTACGGGCCCGGACGAAGTCTTGCGCCCGCTGTCGCGCGCAGCCAGAGCCGCGCGACGGCGAAGACGAGCACGGCCGCGAGGAGCTCCGCGCGTCCGACGAGCGACGTCACGGCCTCGACGTGGATCGTGAAGACGGCGAAGAGGGCACCGGTCGCGAGGGCCGCCCGGGCCGCGAAACCGAGCTCGATCAGCCAGGCGGCCAGAAAGACCGTGACCGCGGCGTGCAGGGCGATGTTCGCGGCCCGGAAGAGCCAGGCGCGGTTCCCGTGCACCCAGCGCTGGACGCCGTACGTCAGGAGGAGGACGGGCCGGTAGTTCTGCGCGGACGCGAGCGATCCGCCGAAGTACTGCGTCGTGAAGACCTCGCCGACCTTCGACAGCGACGCGATCCGGTCGTTGCCCGAGATGATCAGCTTGTCGTCGTACGTGAAGTCGTCCGGCAGGCCGTTCAGAAACGGCAACACCGCGAAGACGATAAGCCCGAAGGCGGCCGGGCGCGAGAGGCGGAGCGGGGAAACCGCGCTCACGCGGGCCGACGCGCGGGGTCGAGGCGGTCCACGAGGGCGTCGCCGAGGACGTTCGTCCCGAGGACCACGACGAGGATCGCGACCGCGGGGGCGAGGACGACGTGCGGGGCGTCGAGGACGTGCGTCCGCCCGCCCGCGAGCATCGCGCCCCACGACGGCGCGGGAGGCGGGACGCCGAGACCGAGGAAGGACAGGGCCGACTCCGCGAGAACGGCCGCGGCGAGGTGGAGCGTCGCCTGCACGAGGAGGGGCGCCGCGACGTTCGGCAGGACGTGGACGCCGAGGAGGCGGAAGCGGGACGCGCCCGCGGCCCGGGCGGCCGCGACGAAGTCCCGCTCCGCGAGGCGGCGCGCTTCCGTGCGCGCGAGGCGCGCGTACGGCACCCAGCCGACGGCCGCGAGGGCGACGACCGTGTTTCGCGCGGACGGCCCGAGCACCGCCGCGAGCGCGACGGCGAGGAGAAGGCCGGGGAACGCGAGCACGAGGTCCACGAGGCGGCCGAGGGCCGCGTCCCACGCGCCGCCGCGCTCCCCCGCGAGGAGGCCGAGCGTCGAGCCGAAAGCGGCCGAGGCGAGGACGGCCGCTCCCGCGACGCCGAGCGAGACCGTCGCCCCGCGCAGGAGCCGGGAGAAGAGGTCGCGCCCCAGCTCGTCCGTCCCGAGCGGCGGCGCGGAGGCGGGCGCGACGAGCCGCCGCGTCAGGTCGATCCGCGTCGCGGGCGCGGACGGAAGGAACGGGGCGAAGACGGCCGCGAGGATCGCGGCCCCGAGGGCGGCGGCGGCGAGCCTCACGGACCAGGTCATCCGGCCTCCCCAGCGCCGGCGCGGGCGCGGGCCCGCGGGTCGAGCGCGGCGGCGGCGGCGTCCACGCCGGCGTTCACGAGGATGAACGTCGCCGCGATGAAGAGGACGCAGCCCTGGACGATCGGGTAGTCGCGCCGCTGGATGGACTGGACGAGGAGACGCCCGACGCCCGGCCACGAGAAGATCGTCTCGGTCACGACGGCGCCGGTCAGGAGCGAGCCGAACTGCAGGCCCGCCACGACGAGGACCGGCGGGAGCGCGTTGCGCCCCGCGTGCCGCAGGATCGCGCGGAGCGGGCGCTCCCCGCGCGCAAGCGCGGCAGCGACGTAGGGACGTCCCATCTCCTCGGCGAGGCAGGCGCGCACCATCCGCGACAGGAGAGCGGCGAGCGCGAGCGCGAGCGTCACGGCGGGCAGGACGATCGCGCCGCGCCCGTCCCGGCCCGATACGGGGAGGAGCCCGAGACCGACCGAGAAGACGAGGACGAGGATCGGCCCGGAGACGTAGTTCGGCGTCGAGACGCCGAGGAGCGACGCCGCGCGGAGGAGGCCGTCCAGCGGCTTGCCGCGCGCGAGCGCCGCCGCGATACCCGCAGGGACGGCGACGAGAAGAGCGCCGAGAAACGCCGCGCCGGCGAGCTCGGCCGTCGCGGGCACCGCGGTGAGGATCTCCCGCGTGACCTTCCGCTTCGTCAGGATCGACGAGCCGAGGTCGCCGCGGACGAGGCCGGAGAGCCACGAGGCGTACTGCGCGGGGAGGGGCCGGTCGAGACCGAGGTCGCGTCGCAGGCCCGCGACGTCCGCGGGGGCCGCTCCCTCGCCGAGCATCGCGGCGGCGGGGTCGCCCGGGATCAGGTGGATCAGGAAAAAGACGACCGTCGCGGCGCCCAGGAGGAGCAGCGGGACCTCGAGGAGACGGCGCAGCGGCGGCACGCGCGGAGTCTAGCGTCCGCGCCCCTGCCGGATTCCGGGTGGGGACCGCGCGACAGATGAGACTGATTCTTGCTCTCCCCGAGAGCCGGACATACGATCCCCGTTGCCAAGGAGGGCCCGCATATGGCCGAGATCGAGAAGAAGAATGACAGCCCGGCTTCCGAACCGGTGCCGTCCAAGGCCGACGCCAACGAGCTCGCCGACGAGAGCCTCGACAAGGTCGCGGGCGGAATGGCCCCCGCGGTCCCGCACTTCAGTCATGCCAGCCTGGTCAAGGGTCCCGACGACCCCTGTTGCCTGGGCTAGACCCGGCGGGCCTGAGGCAGCTTCCTGAGCCAGGCGCGGCACGAGTGGGTCGTCGGCGGCTCCCGGTTCCGCGGCCGTGGTTTCGGGGTCGCAGACGCGACCGCATTCGTCGTCAGTTGCCATCGGAACCACGAGGGCCCGTACACGGGCACGGCCGCCCTCCTGCGCGCGACCGTGCCTCTCGCGTGGGCCGCCGAGCCCGATGCCACGCTCGGCCATGCCCTCACCCTTCTGTCGGTCGACCCGCGGCTCGGGCAGCTCCTGCCCGTCTCGGATCTTCTTTACCGTGAGCTGTCCCTGTCCCGCGAGGGCAACTCCCGCAACTACACGGCGCGTCTCGCGCACGGCGTCGCGGACTTCCTCCTCGCCACGCTCGCTCGAACAAGCCGATCCCGTGTCGTCGTGCGATTCGAGGGCGTCCACGGGGCCGACTCTCTGGACCGGGAATTCATCGCCGTCCTTCTTCGCCGAGCCGATCCCCGGTCGCTCCGGATCATCGTGAGTTCGCCTACCGAGGAGATGGACGAGCCTCTTCACTCGGCCCTGAGGGCTCATGCGTCCCTCCGTGTCGCCGGCCCTGGGGATTCCGGGACGGCGGAGGCCGCAGACCGGCGCGTCATGGCGATGTCTCGCCCGCGCCGGAGGGCCCTCGCGAGACGCTACGTCGGATCCGACTGCACCTCGGAGGACCTCTGCGCGAAGCGCGCGTACGAGCTCTCGGACGCGGAGCTTCGCGGGAGGCTCCATGCGTCCCGCCTCGCCGAGCTCCGCGCCGCGCCCTCCTCCGCGTCCGAGCTCGGCGCCATTCCCTTTCACGCCGAACGAGCCACGACGCCCGTCGTCGAGCCGCTCGTTCAGGCCGCCGCCCAGTGCATGCGCATGGGCTACTACGAGGCGGCCCTCGACCTTTCACGGCGCGCAACCCGATTGATCGGCGGCGACGCGGGACATCGGGCCTTCGGCGAGCTTGCACGGGACATCGTGTTCTCGCTCCTCATGCTCGGCAGATACGACGAGGTGGAGGCGTACGCGCGGGAGATCGAATCGGTCACCGGCGAACCCGCGCTTCGTTCTCACTGCGCCTATGCCCTGGCCGTCCTGGACGCCCGGTTCCGTCCGGCCGGGCGGCGCGACTACGGCGCCGCGAAGGCATGGATCGAAAAGGCGATCGCGTTCACCGAGGCCCTGCCCGATTCGGAGGCAAAGGTCGCCCGCCTGGCATTCCTCCGAAACCCGCTCGCGCTCGTCGAGATGCGCACCGGTCACGACGAAGAGGCGCTCCGGCTGCTCTCCGAGGGGCTGCGGCTCCTGGCTCGCGATGCGCCCTCCCGACATGCGACCGACAGCGTCACTCTCCTGAGAAACCGGGCGCGGGTCCACGCCGCGATGGGGCGGACGGAGGGGGCGCTCGCGGACTTCGCCGCTCTGCTGCGCCTCGAACCGACGAACAGCGAGGCGCATCTGGAGCGCGGCGCGCTCCTCCAGCAGCTCGGCCGGCTGCAGGAAGCGCTCGAGGCCTGCGACGCCGCCGTCGCGTGGAGCCCCCCCTGGGCCCAGGCCTACTTCAACCGCGCGCTCATGCTGCGCGCGCTGGGCCGCGGGGAGGAGGCTCTCTCGGACCTCGGCCGTGTCCTGACACTCGAGCCGCGGCACCCGGCGGCCCTCGTCAGTCGCGCGGGCCTCCTCTACGAGCGGCGGGACTATGCGGGCGCCCGGGCGGACGTCGAGCGCGTCCTGACGGACGACGTGCGAAATGGGAAGGCGTGGTGCCTGGCCGGCCTCCTCGAGATGGCGGCACGTCGCTGGCCGGAGGCTCGCCGCGCCTTCGACAAGGCGCTCGCGTGCGATGGCGCCGAGACCACGGCGTTGATCAACCGCGCCACGCTTCTCGCGCGGGACGGAGACGTGGCCGGCGCGCTGAGAGACCTCGAAGCCTCGATCGAGCGGCATCCGGACGCGACGGCGCTCGCGAACCGCGACCGGATCCTTCGACTGCTCGGCCGTGAGCCGGGACCGGCCCGCCTCACCTGACTCCGAGCTTCTTCATCTCGTAGAGGAGAGACTGCCTCGAGATCCCGAGGAGCTTCGCGGCCTCGGCGCGCCGGCGCCCGGTCGCCTCGAGGGCCGCCGCGATCGCCGCACGCCGCGCGTCGTCCAGCGTCTCCTTCCAGTTCCGCGGGGCCGGTCGGGCGGCGGCGTCCTCACGGAGCGCCCGCGGGAGATGCTCGACGCGGATGACGCGGGCTGGTTCCGCCAGCGTCCGTGCCGACTCGAGAGCCGCGAGGAGCTCGCGCACGTTTCCCGGCCATCGCCAGCGCTCGACCGCGGCCCGGGCGTTCGGCGCGAGGACGGCCCTTCCGCCGAGGGCGCGCGCCACGAGGCACGCGAGGTCGCGGGGCCGCTCGCGGAGAGGCCGCAGGACGACCTCGTGCCCGGCGACCCGGTAGAAGAGGTCGCCGCGGAACTCACCGCGCTCGACGAGCGCCTTGAGGTCGCGGTGCGTCGCCGCGACGACGCGCAGGTCCACGCGCCGGACCGCCGTCTCGCCGAGTCGCCGCACCTCGCCCTCCTGGAGGACGCGGAGGAGCTTGCCCTGGAGCGGGAGCGCCATGTCGCCGATCTCGTCCAGGAAGAGCGTGCCACCCGACGCCTCCTCGACGAGGCCGCGCCGTTCGCGGTCGGCTCCGGAATAAGCGCCGCGTGCGTGTCCGAAGAGCTCGGCCTCGGCGAGGGTGGCCGGAAGGGCCGCGAGGTTCACCGCGACGAACGGGCCGCGCCGCCGCGAGAGGCGGTGCGCCTCGCGCGCGACGATCTCCTTGCCCGTGCCGCTCTCGCCGAGGATGAGGATCGCGAGCGTCGACTGGGCGACCCGTGCGACCTCGTCGAAGACCGCCCGCGTCGACGCGTCCTCTGCAACGACCTCGAGCCGCGGCGCTTTCGCGGGGACCGCGGGCCCGTCGTGCGCCGGGCGGCTTTCGAGGAGCGAAGCGAAGGCCTCCTCCGCGCGCACGAGTCCCGCCCGTGCCGCGGCGCGCCGGCCCAGCCGCGCGAGCGGAACGCCGCCGGATCCCGCGAAAGCCGCCGGAAAGCGGCCCGCCCATTCGAGCAGGCGCCGGACGGCCGCCCCGGCCTCGCGGGAGCCGGAGAGGGACTCGAGAGCCGAGAGGGCCGCGCCTCCGGCCGCGCCGCCCGCAGCGAGCGCATCCTCGGCGGCAAGCAGGGCCCGTTCGTTCGCGTCCGCTCCCCGCGTCTCGTTCGGGCGGCCGAGGTCGCGGCAGGCCGAGGCGAGAAGTCGCCGTCTGAGCGGCTCGGTCCGGAGGCTGTTGTCCGGGATCGCGCCGGCCTCCATGAGAAGCCCGAAGGCACCCTCCGCGTCCCCGGCGCCCAGGAGACGTTCCGCCTCGAGGAGCAGGATCTGCCGCCACGCGGGATGCGGGGCGTCCGCTTCGGCCGCGAGAGCCCGCGCGTCGCGAAACGCTGCCGCTGCGCGCGCTCCGTCCGCGTCGAGAAGAGCGATCTCCTGGACGGCCGGAATCGCGAACAGCACCTGGTGGCTGCGCCCGGCGGCTCGCTCGTGCGCGAGGACGCGGTCGAGGACGGGCCGCGCGGCGGCCACGTCTCCGGCGCGGAGATGGAGGTCGATCCGGTTCCCGAGAGCGGAGAGGTACCGCGGGTCGTCGCCGGCCGCCGCATAGAGCTCGAGGGCGTCGTCCAGCTCGCGCGCGGCGACGTCGAGACGGCCGCCGTCGAGCGCGGCGTGGGCGACGTCGTACGCGGCGTCGGCCTTCTCGCGGGAGCTGCGCGCGAGGTCGCCCGCCCGGCGGAAGAGAGCGATCGCTTCTCCGGTCCGGCCGAGGTCGTTCGCGAGGTAGCCCGCCGTCCGGGCGGCGCGCGCCGCGGCGACGCGGTCGGCGACGCCGCCGAGGAGCCGCTCCGCTTCCCCGAGGCCCGCGGCCGACTCCGAGTAGCGGTGCGTCCGTTCGTCCACCTCCGCGCAGAGCAGAAGGGCCTCGACGCGTTCCCCCGCCGGAGCCGCGGGCAGCGATAGAAGCCGGTCCAGGATCGTCCTCGCCTCGGCGTACCGGCGCAGGTCGACGAGAAGCGCCGCCCGCGCGAGGTCCTCGTCGGCGGCGCCGCCGGGACAGAGCGCGAGCGCCCGCGCGGCGTCGCCGAGGCGCGCGAGAGCCCGTGCGGCCGCCGCCCGGTTCTCGAGAGGCTCGCCGAGCACGGCGGGTCCGATCCGCTCTGCCGCTTCGAGCGCCGCGGCCCTCCGCCCGGCTTCTGCGAGGCGGGCGACCGCAAGGAGGGGACGGCCCAGGTCGGGCGCGGCGCTCGGCGCGCGCGCGAGAAGGGTGGCCGCGAGCGGGCCATCGGCGCGCTCGAGGAGCTCCCGCGCGGCCGCCACGTCGGGAGGCTCGCCTCGTGCGAGGGATGCCGCAATGAGGCGCTCCTTCGGAAGGCCGAGGGCCTCGAGGCGCGTGACCGCGTCGCGCCGCGCTGCCGCGGGCACCCGGGCCGCGAGCCGCGCCCGCTGATCCTCGTCGCGGAACCGGAACGTCGCCCCGGCCGCGGCGGCCACGAGGCCCTCGGCTCCCGCGTCCCGGAGCGCCTCCTCCGCGCGATCCAGGCCGGCGCCCGCCGCCGCGGCCGCTTCGACGACGTCGAATCCGTCCGCGAGAAGCGACGCCGCCTCGACGACGGGGTCGACGCGTTTGGCCGCGCGCGGGCGCTCGGGCGCGAGGCGGCCGGCGCATGGGTCGAAACGGGCAACGAGGGCGCCCGCGGCTTCGAGGAAACGCGCCGGGTCCGCGAACTCCCCCTCGGATCCGGTCTCCCGCCAGACGTCGAGGGACGCCGTGAGCGAAAGGAACGGCAGGTAGACGAGCGAGGCCGCGTCTCCCGGCGCGATCCGGAACGACAGGAGGGCGCGATCCTCCCACGGGCGCGGCGCGCCGGCGCAGACCTCGAAGACGGCGAACCCCATCGCCGGAAGCGCCCGGGCGAGCGCGCACCGCGAGCGCGGGTCCCAGCGCTCCGCGTCGATCGCGACGACCGCGACCGGAGGACCTTCATCGAGGTTCGCCGCGCGACCGCCGTCCGCGAGGGCCCGGATCCCGGCCGTGCGCGGATCGCCCTCGAGCGCCCGCGCGAGCTTCCGGAGCGCGGCGCCTTCCTCGAGCGGCGAGCCCGGGCCGGACTCCACGAAGAAGGGCGAGTCGCCTCGGCGGGCGGCGGCGCGCGCGATCCATGCGGCGCCGAAACCGACTGCCGCCGCCGGGCCTCCGCCTTCCGGGAGGCCCACGAACGGGCTCGGGTATGCCAGGCCGGCGAGGTCGCGCGGCGGGACCGCGCCTCCGCGCCGCGCCATCTCCGCCGCGAGCGTCTCGGGCCTCGCGTCCCCGTCGAGGGCGCGCACCGCCGTCACGGCGTCCTCGGCGGCGCCGCCGGGAAGCCCGGCTTCGAGGGCAACGTGAACCGCCGCCTTGAGCGACGCGGCGTCGTGCCCCGCGGCCGGACGGCCCGCGAGGCGGACGACAGCGGCGGCGACGACGAGCGCCGGGGGCGCCGCGAGCCACGCGGGGACGGGCGGTGCGCAGAGCGCGGGCCTCGCCGGATCGCCGCCGCGCGAGCCGAGCGAGGCGACGTCCTTCGCGGCGATTCCGAAGCCGTTGAATTTGAGGTACCCGAGCAGCGCCGCGAGACGGGCGAGAAAAGCACGGCGCTCAGACGGCGCGAGACGGCCGAGCGGCGCCGGCTCGGGCGCGTCGAGCGTCAGGACGAGCCCGTCGCCCGAGGGACGCGCGCGGACGATCTGCGGGAGAAGCGGATGCGCGAGCCGCACGAGACCAGCGCCTCCCGCCGCGAGATCGCGGCGGGGGACGACCCAGCGTCTCCCTCTCGCCGAAGGCACGTCGCGTCCTCCCCGTGGACGAGCGCATCCAGGCTGTCGCTCGCCCGACGATTTCGCGTTCCGGGCCCGGCGTCAAGCCGCGGGTCTTCGCCCCGTCACGAGCTCGAAGCCGTGGACGTAGCCCGCGCCGATGTCGGCCACGGCGACATCCTCGAGGCCGGCGTTCCGGAGCAGCGTCGCGATCTCGGCCCCGTCGCAGATCGCAACGGCCCCGCCGCGCGTGATGCCGAGCCCGACCGCGAGGCGCTCCTGGACGGAGTCGAGAATGCGCTTCCAGCGCGCGCCCCCGCCGCTCGTGAGGGCCACGAAACGGCCCCCCGGCGCGAGGGCGCCGACGGCGCGTTCGACGAAGCCCGTCCGGCCGGCCGGCGGCACGAGGTAGAGGACGTCGATGAGCGCGACCTGCGTGAACGCCCCGGGAGGCGCGCTCTCGACCGATCCCGCGACGAAGAGCCTGTTCTCGTCTTCGCGAAGCCAGCGCCGCGCACGATCGACCTTGCGGGGGTCGGGATCGACGCCCGTGTAGCGCCCGGCAAAGCCCGCGCGAGAGAGAAGGTGGGCGAGAAGGCCGGGGCCGCAGCCCACGTCGAGAACCGCGCCGTCCCTCCCGAGCTCGGACAGGACGCGTCGCCAGGGCGCGCTGCGGAGCCTCCACGCGAGGTGCGCGCGTTCGCCACGTGAGAGCGGCGCCGACGCGCGGCGCAGCTCGCGCGCCGCGTCGGGCGCGAGGGCGAGGGGAAGGCGTCGTTCTCCCGCGTGGATCTCCAGCATCGGCCACCTTAGACTACAGGGACGATCGCTTCCGAAAACTTCGCGCCTTTTCCGTGGCCCTTCCGAGGCGCCGAAAACCGGCGTCTCGCGCTGCTGGCGGTCGGATGGCTCCTCGCGCTCCACCTGTGGGCCGCCTTCGCAGTCCACGTGCTTCCCTTCGCAAAGCCTTCGCCGTGGGGCGCCGGGGCGATCCCGTACTTCGCGCGCCACGACGCGGGCTGGTACGCGAGCATCGTGCGGGACGGCTACGGCGCCCCGCCGGCGCCGGGCGCCGAGTCGAACCACGCCTTCTTCCCGCTCTACCCGATCGTCGCGCGCGGGCTCCACCTCGCGACGGGCCTCGATCCCCTTTTCGCTCTGACAGCCGTGGCCTGGCTGTCGTTCCTGTTCGCCCTGCCTCTTTTCGGCGAGGCGTGCCGGCTGCGCCTCGGACCGACACGTGCGAACGGACCGCTCCCCTTCCTGCTGCTCTATCCCGTTGCGTTCTTCTTCGCCGCCGCGTACACCGAGTCGTTCTTCTTCCTGCTTCTCCTCCTCGCGTTCCGGTTCGTCCGTTCGGACCGGCCCGCCGCAGCCATCCTCTTCGGACTCCTCCTCGGCCTGACGCGCTCCCCGGCCGCCGCCGTCGGGCCAGCGCTCGCGCTCGCGTACGTTGCCGGGCCGGGCGGGAAGCGCCGGTGGCCCGTCACCGCCGCGCTCGCGGCCGCGCCGCTCGCCGGCGTCGTCGCCCACATCGTCGGGGTCGGCCTCTGGTTCGGCGAGCCGGGCCTCTTCTTTCGCGCGATGGGCGCCTGGGAACATCGCGCGACGAGTCCGCTCGCCGGCGCGGCGGGGTTCGTGGAGCAGCAGGTGCATCTCTTCACGAGCGCCGTCCTGCTCCGCCACCCGGGCGCGATCGCGCCGCTCGCTCACTTCACGCTCTTCTTCGCTCTCGCGCTCGTCCAGGCGAAGAGACGGCGCTGGTCGGACGCCGCGTGGACGTTCGGAGTTCTCGGCCTCGCATTCCTCACGGGGACGACGAACGGCGTCCCACGCTACACTCTCACGATCTTCCCGGGGTTCATCCTCCTGTTCGAGCTCCTCGAGAAAAGGCCCTGGCTGAAGGGCGCGGCGCTCGCGGTCTCGACGGCGCTTCTTCTCCTGCGCTCGGCGATGTTCGTGAAGTGGCATTTCGTGTCGTGACGCCCCCGCGTATCCTCCGCGCCGTGACTTCCGGCCGCTCCGTCTCGCTCGTCGTGCCGATGCACAACGAAGAGAAGAACGTCGGGCGCCTCGTCGCGCTCGCGATGCCCGCGCTCGAGGAGCATGCCGCCGAGTGGGAAATCGTCCTCGTCGACGACGCCTCGACGGACGCAACGCGCGCCCTCGCCGAGGAGAGCGCGCGGACCGAGCCCCGGGTCCGCGTCTTCGCGCACGGGAAGAACCGCGGTCTCGGCGGCACGCTCCGGACCGGCTTTTCCGCCGCGCGCCACGAGTGGATCCTCTACAGCGACTGCGACATCCCGTGGGACCTCGCCGAGACGGGCCGCCTCTTCCGCGTCGCCGAGGTCACGGGGGCGGACTTCGTCTCCGCGTACCGGCACGACCGGACGGGCGAGGGCGCGATCCGTTCGGTCTACTCCTTCCTCTACAACGGGCTCGTCCACGCCGTCTTCGGCATTTCCCTCCGCGACGTGAACTTCTCGTGCAAGCTCTTCCGGCGGGCGCTCCTCGACGGCCTTCCCCTGAAGAGCGAGGGTTCGTTCATCGACGTCGAGCTCCTCGCGCGCTGTGTCGCGCGGGGAGCCTCGGTCCAGCAGATGGGCCTCGACTACTTCCCGCGCACGCGCGGCGTGTCGACGCTGTCCTCCCCGCGCGTCGTCGTGCAGATCCTGCGCGAGATGGCGGCGCTCGCGCCCGAGATCCGCGCCGAGCGCCGCGCGCCGCGGCCGTGATCCGCCTCGTCCTCAACGCGGACGACCTCGGCCTCGCGCCGGCCCTGACGCGCCGCGTGCTGGCGCTCCGGTCCCGTGGCTTCGTCAGCGACACGAGCGTCCTCGCGTCGGGCCGCTCCTTCCCGGAGGCCGCTGCCGGCCTCGCCGCGGCCGGGGTCCGTTCGGCGGGAGTTCACCTCTGCCTCGTCGGCGGTGAGAGCCCGCTCTCGCCGCCCGCCTCCGTCCCCTCTCTCCTCGGCTCGGGAGGCGTCTTCCGGCCGGCCTGGCGCCACGTCCTCGGCGCGCTCGCGGCGGGGCGGATCCGCGTCGCGGAGGTCGAGCGGGAATGGGAGGCGCAGCTTGCGCGTGTCGCCGGCGCCGGCCTCGCCGTCTCCCACCTCGATTCGCACCAGCACCTGCACCTCCACCCGGCGCTCTTTCCGGTCGCGGTCCGCCTCGCGCTCCGATTCCGGATCCCGTACGTACGCGCGCCGCGAGGTGACGACCCCGTCTCGGCCTCCGCGCCGCTTCCGGGACGCCTCCGGGCGCGTCTCCTCGCGCTTCTCGGGGCGCGCGGGCGGAAGGCTCTTACGGCGGCCGGCCTGCCCGAACCCCCGCGCGTCCTCGGACTCGCCGAGGCGGGGCGCATGACGGCGACTCGCCTGGGCCGCGTTCTCGAGAATCTTCCCGACGGCGACTACGAGGCCGTCCTCCACCCCGGCGACGAGGACGAGACCACGCGCGAGCGCTACGCATGGGGATACGCCTGGCGCGAAGAGGCCGACGCACTCGAGTCCGCGGCCGCGGGCCTCGCCTCGCGCGGGATCGCCGCCGTCGACTTCGCGACGCTCGCCCGCTAACCGACGAGCGGCGTCCAGGCCTCCCAGAACCCCGGCCACGACTTCGCGACGCACGCGGGGTCGTCGAGCGTCGAGCCGGACGGAAGCGCGAGAGCGAGAACCGCCGCCGACATCGCGACGCGGTGGTCGCTGTGCGCGGCGAACGTCGCGGCGCGGGGCACGCCGCTGCGGCCCGAGATCGTGAGGACGGGCGCGCCCGCGCCGTCCCTGCCGACGCGCGCCGAGGCGCCCGCGCGCGTCAGGACGTCGACGGCGGCCGCGAGCCTGTCGGACTCCTTCTCGCGCAGCCGGGCGACGCCCGTCAGGCTGGAAACGCCGTCCGCGAACGCGAGCGCCGCCGCGAGCGGCAGCGCCGCGTCCGGGGCCGCGTCCACGTCGAGCTCCATCGGCCGAAGCGCGCGCGCGCCGCCGGAGGGACCCGCCACGGTAAGCGACTCCTCGCCGTCGGTGTCCGTCTCCCACGACAGGACGCCGCCCGCTGACTCCGCCCACGCGCGGAACGCGGCGTCGGGCTGCACGGAGTCCCGCGAGAGGCCGCGCACGGTCACGTGGCCGCCCGAGACGAGCGCGCCCGCGATCGGGAAACACGCGGCCGAGTCGTCGCCTTCCACGCGGCAGCGCGCCGGGCGGTAACCGCCTCCCGGCGAAGCGCCGAAGCCCTCGAGGACGCGGCGCGTCAGCGCGAGGTAGGCGGCCGACGCGACGGGCCCCGTCACGTCGAGCACCAGGCCTCCCGGCACGAGCGGCGACGCGAGCTGGAGCGCCGAGAGAAACTGCGACGACACGTCGCCGCGGATCGTCACGCGACCGCCGTGGAGCGTGCCGCCGCGGATCGCGGCGGGCAGAAAGCCTTCTCGCCCGAGACAGCGAATCTCGCCGCCCAGGGTTCGAATTGCTTCGAATAGAGGGGACATTGGCCGTTCCCGCATGCGGGCGCTGCCGTCGAGGACGAAACGTCCCGGCACGGCGGCGAGGAGCGCGGAGAGGAAGCGCGCGGGCGTTCCCGCATCTCCGACGTCCACGAGCAGCTCAGGCGCCGAATCACCGCGGGGGCGCAACGGCCCGCGCACCCTCCAACTCACACCATCTATGAGAATTTCCGCGCCCAAAGACCTCAGCGCAACCGCCAAAGCCCGGGTGTCCGACGATTCCAGCGGATTGAGCAGCACGCTCTCCCCGTCCGCGCAGGCCGCCGCGAGCAGCGCGCGATTCGTGACGCTCTTGCTGCCCGGCACGCGAAGCGCGCCCGAAAGGCGGCCGCGAGGGAGGAGGGCATCGCTCAAAGCGCAGCGGAGGCCGGCTCGGCCTCCAACGCCCCAAAGCCGCGGCGGCGCGCCCTCTCGGCGGTCGGCTCCTGGACGATCGAGAGCCGGCCGTCGGGCGCGATCTCGGCGTGCTTGCGTTCCTCGAGCCACGCCGGGAGGACGTGCGTGACGCCGTCGGGCCCGTCGTACGTGCGCCCGACGTGGAAGTGCCCGACGAGGAGCGCATCGAAACCCTGCGCGCGCGCCTGCCGGCCCTCGGCGCGCAGCGACTCCTCGGGGAGCTTCTTCTTGTGCCGGAAGTTCGAGCGGTAGAGGCGCGCCTCGGTCCTGTGGACGATCGCGCGCGCGATCGAGCCGGGAATCACCTCGAGCGCGGCGCGCGCGACGGCGTTTTTCGAAACCACTCGCCAGAAGCGGTACGGGAGGTCGGCCGTGTTCACGCGGTCGCCGTGGACGAAAGCGTACGACACGTCGCCGCACCGGAGCCCGTCCGTCAGGCCGTATGCCGCAAACGGCGCGGCATACGGCGTCCCGGCGACGAAGAAGTCCCGGTTCCCTTCGACGTAACGCAAGGAGAGCCCTCGGGAAGCGACCGACGAAAATCCGTCGAGAGTCCGCCTCAGGAACGGCGTCTCGAGCTTCGGGTGGCCGATGAAGTAGTGAAAGATGTCCCCGAGCAGGACGGCGGTCGAAAAACCCCGCCTTCTGACGCCCTCGAGGGATTCCAGGAGATCGTCGGCATCTCCTTCCACCTGCCCGAGATGCGCGTCGGCGAATACCGCGGCGCCGCCGGGCGCGAGGACCGGTTCCGGGAAGCGTGTCACGGTGAGATCTTAGCGGGTGCCCGCACTACGGGCACAAGGGTTGCACTCCCAGGCGCCGTGGCCTTTCTTCCCGTGAGAGCCCAGAACCTCCGCCGACTCGCGGCTGCGGCCGCGCTCAGCCTCGCGTCTCTCGCCGCGCGGGCCGCGGAGGTGTCGCCGGAAGTCCGGCTGGCCCTCTCCCGCGGCGCCTCCCGGATCCCCGTCGTCGTCACGCTCCTTCCCCCGGCCGGACGCCGCGCCGCGGCGGTGCGGGAGTTCGAGGCAAGCGGGCTCAACGTCCGGCGGCGCCTCGTCACCGCTCCCGTCGTGGCCGGCGACGCGACCCCGGCCGCGATCGCGGCGCTCGCCGCGCGAACCGACGTCATGCACGTGGGGCTCGACCGCACGGTTCGGCCCGCGGGCCAGGTCGGGGCCGCACAGATCGGCGCGGACCGCCTGCTCGGGATCGGCGTCACGGGCCTCGGCCGCAGCGTCGCGGTCGTCGACAGCGGGATCGACCTCCAGCATCCGGACCTCCGGAACCCCGCCGGGACGCCCTGGCCCGGTTTCGACGTCGCGGAAGGCACGGCGGACCTCGCCGACTGCAGCGGCCACGGCACCGAGGTCGCGGGAGTGCTCGCGGGCCCGCAGGGCGTCGCACCCGACGCGGGCCTCGTCGTCCTGAAGGTGTTCAGCGCGCGGGACGGCTGCACGACGGCGCTCGCGTCCGACGTCCTCGCGGCCATGGAATGGGCGATCGCGTACGCGCCCGGGACGGACCTCGAGGCCGTCAACCTGAGCCTCGCGGACGACGCCGTGCACGCCGGCTTCTGCGACGCGGACGACCCGGCCGGCGCCGCGGTCTTCGCATCGGCGCGCGACGCCGGCCTCTCGGTCGTCGCCGCCGCGGGCAACGCCGGAAAGACGGCCGGCCTCCCCTGGCCCGCGTGCCTGTCGAGCGTCGCGTCCGTCGGGATGGTCTACTCGCTCGCGAACGGCCCGGTCCAGTGGGGCGGGTCCGCGTCGTGCACGGACATCTCGACGGGGCCCGACGTCGTGCCCTGCGCGAGCAACACGGGCAGCGGTCTTTCGGTTCTCGCGCCGGGGGTCGGGTGGACGACGACGGCCGAGGGCGGCGGCCAGACGTCCGGGTTCTCCGGCACCTCAGCCGCGGCTCCGGTCACCGCGGGCGCGCTCCTTCTCGCGCGTCAGGCCCGGCCGCTCGCCGACCCCGGGCTCGCGATCGACCTGCTCCGTGCGACGGGCGTCCCGGTGCGCGACGCGCGGACTGGCCTCACGGCGCCCCGCGTCGACCTCGCGGCCGCGATCGACGCGTCGACACCGGTCGCGGGAGGCTGCGCGAACGCGCCGATCCCGGACGGCGCGGGAAGCCTCGTTTGTGACGCCGTCGTGTCGTCCCTCGTCGGCAACGTCTCCACGCTCTTTCTCGCGCTCGCGATCGACCATCCGGATCGCACGCAGCTCGCCGTCACGCTCGCGGGTCCCGACGGAACCGAGGTCAAGGTCGTCGACCACGAGGGGCGAGCGGGCGAGGCCCTGCGCGAAGTGTTCGGGTTGACGGACGCGTCCGCCGAGGCGCTTTCCGCGTTCGCCGGCCGCCCCCTCGACGGGACCTGGCGCCTCTCGTTGACGGACACCGTGCCGGGAGGCACCGGACGCGTCGTGAGCTGGGCGCTTTTCGTCGAGCCCTCGATCCCCGAGCCCGAGCCCGCGTTTCCCGCCGCGACGTCCTTCGTCGCGACGACGGTCCACCGCATCGGACGGCTCGGCGCGTTCTACACGACCGACCTCCGGCTGTTCAACGCGGATCCCGCCGCCGCACACGACGTCCTCCTGCGGTTCGCGCCCGCCGCTCAGGGGCTCCCGCGGACGGTCGCGGTCACGCTCGCGCCCCTGGCGACGCGAGTCCTCGACGACGTCGTGCACGACGCGTTTCGCATGGACGGCTACGGCCCGATCTTCCTGAACGCCGGCCCAGCCGTCGTCGCGGCGACGCGGACGTCGACGACCGCGCCGCGGGGAGGCTCCTTCGGACTTTCCCTCCCCGCCGACGCGGTGACCTCCGCGGCCGGCGCCGGCTCGACGCTCGTGCTCGTGCCTTCCTTCAGGGCGAACGGATTCCGCGTGAACGTGGGCGTCACGGAGGTATCGGGCAAGTCCGCGAGCGTCGAGGTCGCCTTGCGCGATTCGTCCGGCGCGCTCCGCGCGCTCGTCCCGCGCCTCGTGCCGGCGGGCGGCCTCGTCCAGCTGAACGACATTTACTCGCTCACGAACCTCGCCCCGGACCCTGCCGACCGGATCGAGGTGCGGGTCACGGACGGCGCGGGCAAGGTCGCCGCATGGGCGACGCCCGTCGACGATTCGACGAACGACGGCTCGTTCGTCGCGGCGCACCCGGCGGCGCCCCGGATTCTCATCCCGGCGGTCGTGCGCACGACGGCCCCTCCGGGCCCGCCGACCACGACGGACCTCAAGCTGTCGAATGCCGGAGCCGCTTCCACGCGCGTCCAGGTCGCCCTGCTCCCCCTCTCGGGCTCCTCCGTTGCGCCCGCGACCGCGACCGTCACTCTCGCGCCAAACGAGACACGGGCCTTCGACGACGTGCTCGGAACTCTCCTCGGCGCCGGCGACGCGTCGGGAGCGCTCCGGATCACGTCGCTCGACGGCGGCGCCGTGTACGCCTCCGCGCGGACTTCGACGGCGGACGGCGTCCGCTCGTACGGCTTCGCGATCGACCCGTCCGCCGCCTCCGCGCAGGCAGGACCCGGCCGGCAGCTCGCGCTCACGTTCCTGTCGTCGTCGCCCTCGCGCCGCACGAACGTCGGCCTCGTCGAGGCGGGCGGCTTCAAGACCCTCGTGCGCGTGTCGCTCCTCGCGCCCGATGGAACGGTCACGGCGACCAAGGACCTCTCGCTCGAACCCTTCGGCGCCGTCCGGTGGGACGACGTCTTCGCCGCGATGCAGGCCCCGCCGCTGCCGGACGCGTCGCTCGTCGTCGACGTCCTTTCGGGCGGCAGCGCGGTCGCGTATGCGATCGGCGTCGACACGCGGACGGGTGACGCGAGCTACTTCGCTTCTTCTCTCGTGCCCGCGCCGGCGCCCTGACCCGGCTTCTCCGCGAGGACGAGCGCCGTCACGCCGAACGGCAGACTCCCTCCCGCCTCGAGCAGCCGCGCCTCGAGTGAGAACAGGAGGAAGAAGATCTCCTCGAGTGGTCTCGGAGCGAGGCCAAAATCGCTTCGGGCTTCCTCGCGAGATCGGCCGCGCGCCTTCGCTCCGGTCACCTTTCGAAGAAACCAGATCGGCGCGGCCAGGAAGAAGTTCGCGTAGCTGTCGCGCCGCACCGGGAGCCCCGCTTCCTCGAGCAGCGTCTTCAGCCCCGGCGCCGTGTACCGCCGCAGGCCGCCGACCGCGACGTCGTGCGCGCCCGCGAGGCCGTCGAACGCGGGCGCCGAGAGCGCGAGCGCCCCGCCCGGGGCGAGGACGCGCGCGATCTCGCGCGCGGCGCGCGCGTCGTCCGGGACCATGTAGAGAACGTCGCGCGAGAGCGCGGCGACGAAGGCCGCGTCGCGGAACGGCAGGGCCCCGACGGAAGCGCAGACGAGTGGCGCCGCCCCGCGGCGCCGGGCGAAGCCGAGGGCGCGCAGCGACACGTCGACGCCCACCGCGGGGCCGCCCGAGGCGAGGTCCACGAGATTCCTTCCCGTCCCGCAGCCGGCGTCGAGAGCGCGCCCGCGCCCCTCGCGCGCGAAGACGCGGGGCGCGAAGGCGCGCGTGACCGCGCGCATTCCGCGGTACCAGAAGTACGCATCTTCGCGCCGGAACATGATCTCGTATTCGCGGTCGTTCATCCTGAGTCGCTGCCTATAATCCGCCCGGTCGTGACATCGCGCCAGAAAGTGATCGGACTGGGCCTGCTCTGGCTCGCAGGCGTCTGGACGATCGCGTTCCTCTCGCCCCGGATCGTCCCCTGGATGGGCGGGACGAGCCCGTGGACGTGGGACGTCGCGCGGCGCGTGACGCCCCTCACCCGCTGGGACTCGGGGTGGTACGTGAACCTCGCCGAGGCCGGCTACTGGGACCCGCCCACGCGCGTCGGGCAGGAGACGAACCACGCCTTTTTCCCGCTCTACCCCGGCCTCATGCGCCTCGTCGTCCGGGCGACGGGGCTCGAGACGTCGCGGGCCGGGAATCTCATCTCGGCGTGCGCGTTTCTCGCCGCGCTCGCGCTCTTCGCGGAGTGGACGCGCCGCCGCTACGGCGAGGAGCGCGTCCTTCCCGCCGTCCTCGTCCTCCTCCTCTTCCCGACGTCGTTCTTCTTCGCGGCGGTTTACACGGAGGCGCTCGTCCTCGCGCTCGCCCTCGCGGCCGTCCTCTCCTTCGAGCGCGGCCGGCCTGCCGCCGGCGCCGCGGCGGGTGTCCTCGCGGGACTCACCCGGATCACGGGCCTCGTCCTCGCGCCGTACCTCGCTCTCGTTTCCTGGCGCGCGAGCCGCGAGGCCGGGCTGCCCGCGGGCCGCGCCGCCGCGCGCGCGACGCTCGCGGGCGCTTCGCCGCTCGCGGGCTTCGGCCTTTTCTGCCTCTACTTCTGGCGGCGCTTCGGCGACCCGCTCCTCTTCGTGAAAGCGCAGCACAACTGGAGCACACAGGCGAAATCGATCTTCGACGGTCCCGCGCTCATCTGGCACGGTGTCGTCGAGGACGTCACGCGAGGCCGCCTTCTCGGCGGCTCGCCCGCGCGCACGTTCGAGGGGCTCTACCTCGTCCTCTTCCTCGTCCTCGCGGCGATCCTTCTCGGCGAAAAGCGGCGGCCGGAAGCGATCTACGTCGCGCTGACCGTCGCGATCGTCTTCTCGTCCGGAACGTTCGAGAGCGCCGGCCGTTACGTTCTGCCCGCGTTCCCCGCGTTCGCGGCCCTCGCGGGCCTGTCGAAACGGCCGGGACTTTTTGCCGCGCTCCTGACCTTGAGCGGCATCGCGGGCGCGCTCTACGTGTGGGCGTTCGTCCACTGGTACTGGGCCGGATGAGGAGGACCTTGCTCGCCCTTGCCGTCGCGGCCGCCCAGGCCGCGGCGGGCTGCCGCCGCCCGCCCGCGCCTTACGGCGCGTACACGGCGTTCGTGCCGGTCGCGTTCCGGGCGAACAACCCGGGACGGCCGCCCTGGGCGCCGAAGGTGACGCTGACGAACACGGCCGCGACGTCGAATCCGGTCAAGCTGACCCGCTGGCCGCCGGATTCGGCCGATTCCGAGACGACGATCTTGAACCTGGCCGCGGGCGAGACGCGATCCGTGCCGTCGCGCATTCCGCTCGCGACCGTCTCGTCTCTCTTCTTCGAAGGGAATTCCCGCTTCCTCGTTCGGGCGGAGATCGTCGATCGGCGCGGGATCGCGCCGCCGCTCGTCGTGCCGGTCCTGAAGGCCGAGGATCTCGCGCGGCCCGGCGACCGGCTTTCCCTCGGCCCGATCGTCGATACGCCGCAGGAGAGAAGCCATTTCTGCTTCACGTACCCCGGCGTCGAACGCGACGCCGTGCCGTTCCGGATCCGGCTCCGGCTCACCGAGCCCGCGAGCCGCGCCCTCCTGTGGGAGGGTTCGCTCGTCCTCACGGGCCTCCCGCTCGTGATCGACGACCCGTGGACGCGTTTCCACCTCAGGCCGCGGACGCCGATCGACGTCGACGTCGCGTTCCTCGGCAGCGCGCGGGCGCGGCCCGTTGCGCGCGGGATGTGGGTCTACGGGATCACGACGGACCGCGCGACCGGCGCCTCGCGGTTCCTCGAGACGCGCGTCCTCCGCGGCTCAGCGCGCTGACGCAAGGACCGCGGCGATCACGCGGTCGGCCTCGGAGTCCGTGAGGAGCGGGTGGAGCGGGAGCGAGACGACCTCGCGCATCGCGCGCTCGGTCGCCGGGAGCGGCCCCCGCGGCAGGCGCGCGAACGCCGGCTGCTCGTGGACGGCGCGCGGATAGTGCACGTCGGTGCCGACTCCCTTCTCGGAGAGCCGTGCCCGGAACGTCTCGCGGTCCGGAACGCGTACGACGTAGAGGTGGTGCGCGGGCGCCTCGCCGGAGCGCGGGGGCGGCGGGACGCGCACGGCGCCCGCGAGCGCGGCGTCGTACCGCGCCGCGATCTCGGCCCGCCGCCGGTTGCCCGCGGCCAGCTTCCGGAGCCGCACCCGCAGCGCGGCGGCCTGGATCTCGTCGAGACGGCTGTTGAAGCCGCGCTCCCCGGCGTCGTTTCGCGTCGCGTAGCCGTACGACCGCAGGCGCGCGACGCGGTCGGCCACGTCCGCATCGGCGGCGCCCGCCACGGTCACGGCGCCGGCGTCGCCGAGGGCGCCGAGGTTCTTCGTCGGGTAGAAGCTCCAGGCGGCGGTCCGCCCGAACGTCCCCACGGGCCTTCCGTTCCACGCTGCCCCGTGCGCCTGTGCGCAGTCCTCCACGACGACGAGCCCGCGTTCCCTCGCGAAGGCCCCGATCGCGTCGACGTCCGCGACGCGCCCGTAGAGGTGGACGGGAAGGATCGCCTTCGTCCGGGGCGTGACCGCGCCTGCGAGGCGGGCCGCGTCCATCGTGAGGCGGTCCTCTTCGACGTCGACGAAGACCGGCGTCGCGCCGGCGCGCAGGATGCCCGTCGCGGTCGGCGCGCACGTCATCGACACCGTGAGGACCTCGTCTCCCGGCCCGATCCCGAGCGCACGGAGCGCGAGCGTGATCGCGTCCGTGCCGTTCGCGACGCCGACCGCGCGCGCGGCGCCGCAGCAGGAAGCCCACTCGGCCTCGAACGCGGCGACCTCGCCTCCGAGGACGTAGCGCCCCCGCCGCACGGCCGCGAGGACGGCGGCGGAAAGGTCGGGCTCGTCCGCCGCGGCGGCCTCGGCGAGATCGAGGTACGGGACGCCGCTGGCGGCGTTCACGATCGCCGCGGCCCCGCGGCAGCGCCCACGCCCGCTGCGCCGGACGCGTGGGCGACGCGGCGCGGCGTGTCGCGGGTGACGTGGATCTCCCACCAGAGCCGGAGGATGTTCACGCCGGTCGCGAAGAGCCGGCGGAAGTTGAAGAACTGCGACTTTCCCGCGACGCGGTGGTAGTGGTGGACCGGGAAGTCCACGAACCGGAAGCCGGCGAGCTCGAGCTTCTTGACGAGCTCGAGGCATATGACGCCGCTCGAGTGACGGAGGGAGATCGACGAGAGCGCGGACCTGCGGATGAGCCGGAAATCGCAGTCCACGTCGCGCACGTGGAACCGGAAGAGGATCCGCATGAGGACGAGGTAGACCTTGCCGATCACGACCCGGTGGAACGGGTCGGAGCGGGAGATCTTGTAGCCGTTCACGACGTCGACGCCGTCCTGGAGGACCGGGAGGAACTTCCGGAGCTCGAGGACGTCATACTGGCCGTCGCCGTCCGTGTAGAAGACGAGATCCTTCGTGGCGCCCGAGAAGCCAGACCTCAGGGCCGCTCCGTAACCGCGGTTCACGACGTGCGGGAGGACGCGCAGCTCCGGGTATTTCGCTTTGAGGGCCTCGAGGATCTCGAGGCTGTTGTCCCTCGAGCCGTCGTCCACGACGAGGATCTCGAAGTCCCGGCCGGAGCCGGCGCCGACGACGTGGGCGGCGGCGACGAGGGAGCCGATCGTCGCCGCGTCGTTGAAGCACGGGAAGAACATCGTGAGGCTCTCGGGGCCGGACGTCATGGGATCCGACATTGTATCGGGGCGGCGGTTACACTCATTCTCCATGAAGATCGCCCTCGGCTCCGACCACGCGGGCTTCGCTTACAAGGAGAAGATCAAGGCCATGCTCCTCCAGATGGGGCACGACGTGAAGGACTTCGGGACGTTCACGCCGGACATGGTCGACTACCCCTTGTTCATTCGCCCGGCGGCGCAGGCCGTCGCGACCGGCGCGTGCGACCGCGGAATCGTCCTCGGCGGCTCCGGAAACGGCGAGGCGATGGTCGCGAACAAGGTGAAGGGCGTCCGCTGCGCGCTCTGCTGGAGCGAGGCGACCGCGAAGGCGGCGCGCGAGCACAACGACGCGAACGTCCTCTCGCTCGGCGAACGGATGATCTCCGAGGCCACGGCGCTCGAGGTCGTCCGCATCTTCCTCGCGACCCCGTTCGACCCCGCGGCCGGCGGCGGCCGCCACGCGCGACGGATCGCGATGATCGAGTGAGGCGCAACGGGCGCCGGCCTGTTATCGTCCGCCGCCCATGATCGCGCTCTCCGGCATCTACAAGCAGTACGGCCGCCAGATCCTCTTCGTCGACGCGTCGTTCCAGCTGAACACGGGCGAGAAGATCGGCCTCGTCGGCCCGAACGGGGCCGGCAAGACGACGATCTTCCGCCTCATCACGGGCGAGGAGCACGCGGACGACGGCGACGTCTCCGTGCCGAAGAAGCTCTCGATCGGCTACTTCAAGCAGGAGATCGACGAGATGTCGGGCCGGCCGGTCCTCGACGAGGCGATCGCGGGCAGCGGCCGCCTCGGCGACCTCCACCACGAGCTGATCGACCTCGAGCACGCGCTCTCCGATCCGGCACGCGCGGACGAGATGGAGAAGATCCTCGAGCGGTTCGGCGAGGTCCAGGGCGAGTACCAGCAGCGCGGCGGCTACGAGCTCGAGGCGCGGGCGCGCGAGGTCCTCCACGGCCTCGGGTTCGACGACGAGCGGGTCGACGGCGACGTCGGGGCACTTTCGGGCGGCTGGAAGATGCGCGTCGCGATGGCGAAGGTTCTCCTCGGGAGGCCCGACGTCCTCCTCATGGACGAGCCCACGAACCATCTCGACATCGAATCGATCCTCTGGCTCGAGGGATACCTCAAGGGCTATCCGGGCTCGCTCCTCATGACGTGCCACGACCGCGACTTCATGAACCGCGTCGTCACGAAGATCGTCGAGATCGACGGCGGCGAGACCGTGACGTACTCGGGCGATTACGACTTCTACGAGAAGGAGCGCCTGCAGCGCGAATCCCAGCGCGAGGCCGCCTACGCGCGCCAGCAGGCGATGCTCGCGAAGGAGCAGCGCTTCATCGAGCGCTTCCAGACGCACGCCGCGAAGGCCGCCCAGGTGCAGAGCCGGGTCAAGAAGCTCGAGAAGATCGAGACGATCGAGCTGCCGAAGAAGCGCGCCGTCGTGCGCTTCGACTTCAAGGCGCCCGCCCGCTCGGGCGACGACGTGTCGATCCTCGAGAAGCTCTCGAAGGGCTACGGGACCCGGCGCCTCTACACGGACTTCGACTTCCTCATCCGCCGCGGGGAGCGCTGGTGCGTGATGGGCGTCAACGGCGCCGGGAAGTCCACGCTCCTGAAGATGGTCGCCGGGATGCTGCAGCCCGACGCCGGCACCGTGCGCATCGGCGCGAGCGTGAAGCTGGGCTACTTCTCGCAGCAGGCTCTCGACGTCCTCGACGCCGACCTCACCGTCCTCGAGCAGATCCAGAAGGACTTCCCCGGCGCCGGGCTCGGGGTCCTGCGCTCGCTCGTCGGCGCCTTCCAGTTCTCCGGCGACGACGTCGACAAGAAGGTCCGGTTCCTCTCGGGCGGCGAGAAGTCACGCCTCGTCATGGCGCGCATGCTGTTCGACCCGCCGAACTTCCTCGTCCTCGACGAGCCCACGAACCACCTCGACCTCGCGACGAAGGAGATGCTCGTCGAGACCCTCTCGAAGTTCGAGGGAACGATGCTCTTCGTCTCCCACGACCGCGCCTTCCTGCGCGGCCTCTCGAACCGGGTCCTCGTCCTTTCCGAGAACGACTCGTCCGACCCGCCGCACGCCTACGGCGGCTCGTACGCGGAGTGGGTCGCCCGCTCGGGGCACGAGGCGCCGGGCGTCCACGCATAATCGGCCGATGTCCCGCGCGACGTTCGCGGCCGCCCTCGCGGCCCTCGCCTGCCTCGCCCTCGCGGGCGCCGAGCGGGCGCGCTTTTCGCAGTGGACGACCTCCGACGAGCCGCCTCACCTCGCGGCCGCCCGCGAGTGGCGCTACGGGCCGGGGATGGTCTCGAACTTCGAGCACCCCGTCCTCATGAAGGTGATCGCGGGGTCGGCCCTTCACGCGGCGAAGCCCGCCCTCGAGATCGACGAGACGCGCGCGGGCCGCGCGCCGATCCCGTTCGTCCTCGCCCTCCTCGTCGCCTTCACCGGCCTCCTCGGCCGCGCCGTAGCCGGTCCTGCGGCGGGCCTCGCGGCGGCGGGTCTCCTCGCCGTCGAGCCCACGTTCCGCGGGCACGGCACGCTCGTTCAGAGCGACGTCCTCGTCACCCTGTTCCTCGTCGCGGCGGCGTGGGCGCTGGAGAGGGCGGCACGCGCCGCACCCGTGCAAAGGGCCTGGCTCGTCGCCTCCGGCGTCCTCTACGGCCTTGCGATGGCTTCGAAGTACTCGGCGTTTCCTTTCCTCGCCGTCTTCGCTGCGATTGCAATGCTCCGGCTTTCGTCAGGGCGCTCTTCTTCGAAGGTGAATAGGGGCCGGAGACAGCGGCCCACGAGGCGCGAGGCCCGCTCGTCGCGCTCCGCCGTCTCCCGGAGCCCTCTTGCCATTCTCAGAAATTCTCTTTCCCTCCCGGTCCTCTCTTCGGTCGCGCTCTTTGCCGCCGTCGCGCTCGCGACGCTCGCGCTCGTTCAGTTCCTCGCGTACGCCGGCACGAGCGACGCGGCGTTCCGGCTGGGGCTTCGCGCCGCGTTCGAGAACCTTCCCCAGGAGAACGCCGTCGTCGCTCTCGCGAAGACGTTTCCGAAGTGGATCGCGGGTTACGGAGCGGGGCTGCTCTTCGTTCAGGGCGTCGCCGGGCCGGGCGAGCGGTTCAACTACTTCTTCGGCGCCGTCCGCGGGACGGGCTCTCTCCTCTACTTCCCCGTCGCCCTCGGGATCAAGCTGGCGACGGCGACCGTCCTCGGGACTCTTGCCGCGCTCGTCGCATCGGCGGTCGCGTTCCTCCGCGGGGGGCGGACCCGCCTGCTGCTCACCCGCGCCGCCCTCCCGGCCGCGATCGGAGGCGCGTACCTTGCGGCCTGCTGCGTTTCCAACGTCAACATCGGCGTGAGGCACGCGCTCCCCGCCGTGCCGTTCCTCCTCGTCGCGGCCGCCGCAGCCGGACGCGTCCTCCTCGGGCGGAAGCCGCGCGTCCTCCGGACGGCCATCGCGGGCGCGGTCCTCCTCGCGGCGGGCGAGTCGGCGCTTCGCCTCGGACACGAGATCTCGTTCGGGAACTTCCTCGTCGGCGGGCCGTCCGGGGTCCCGGCGGTCCTCTCGGACTCGAACGTGGACTGGGGGCAGGAACAGGGCCTCGTTTTCGACCGTGTCCGCCGCGGGGACCTCGGCAAGGTCGCGATGGCCTCGCTTCTCGTCGACCAGTCCGGCGCGACGCGCGTCGGGATCATCGGGGTCGCGCTGAGCGCCGAAGCTCCGGCGGACACCGTCTTCTTCTCGCGTTTTCTCTGGGACCTCGCCGCTGCCGCGGAGAAGAACGACGAGACGTACCCGAAGTTCGTCTGGCTGCGCGGCTGGCTCCCGCCGCTCCGCCGCGGGCTCGAGGCCCGCGCGACGTCGATCGAGCCCTTCGGCGACGCCTACCTCCTCATGAGGCTCCGGCCGCCTACGGCTGGCCCGTCGTCAGCGCGCGGCTCCACTCCGTGAGCGTCCAACCCCGCTGGCGGGCGACCGCGACAGTCCGGGCGAACCCTTCCCGCTGATCCACGTTCAGGCAAGACAGGTCGCCGGGCGGCTCCGCCATCGCTCGAACAAAGAGGATCCAGGGGTGGCAGGAGAAGGGAGACGAGGGAGACGAGGGAGAAGAAACAGAAGGAGATTTCTTTGAAAGGTAAGAGAGCGAGGCCGCGGCGCCCGACGCGGGGCCGCCCGCGGTGCCGCCGGCTCCCATCCCCCCGCCAAGGCGCAGCGATTCGGCGACCAGCGCGACCGTGCGAGGGTCACTCGAAGAAATCTCTTCTTCTCTCTTCGTGAGCTCGCCCCCAAGCGAGCCGGCCCGATCGAAGTCCTTCAAGTCGATCGCGCGGACGAGCTGGTCCCGCAGGGCGTCCGCGTACGGCTCGGCCCAGTCGCGATCCGCCGGCCGCCAGAAGCCCGGCCGCGGCGCCGAAAGGGCGAGGCGCAACGCCGGCGCGGGCACTCCCTGCAGCGTCGGGCGGAACGGCGGATCGAGAGACGGCAGCGCTCCGTCGAATCCGCCCCCGAGGCGCGCCGCGAGGAGGAGCGCGTGCACGCGGATCGGCGACCACGCGGGCGTGAGGGACAGGTGGTGGGGCGCCGTCGCGCGGAGGACGCCGTCCGCTCCGCGTTCGATCTCGTACGGCGTCCCTTCCGCGCGCCCCTCCGCGATCGGCTGCGGGGGGACCGACGTCGAGAGCGCGTAGACCGCGGGAAACGGCACGAGGGCGCCGAGCGCGTTCACCGCCACGCCCGCGGCGATCGAAAACGCGCCGAGGACGCGCCACGGCCGTCCCGCTTCCGAAAGGGCGACGCCCGCGAGGACGGCGAGGCTCGGCAGCGCGGGGAGGACGAGGCGCGGGCCCCATCCCGCTTGCCCGTCCCAGGCCCACCAGGCGGACGACGCGAAGAGCAGCGCGAGCGCCGACGCGGCGAGCGCGAGCGCGAGCCGCGCGTCGCGGCGGCGCAGGAGAAGAACCCCCGGCACGGCGAGGACGGTGACCGGCGCGTACCAGAGAAGGCCCTTGTTGGGCAGAAGCGTCAGGCGCAGCAAGCCCGTGAAGAACGGGTACGTGAACGTCTCGCCGCCGTAGCCGCCGCCAAGCTTCCCGAACCGGGCGAGCTCGAAGAACAACCAGAGAAAGAGAATTCCTGCGAATGAAAGAAGAAGGGGCCACGGCAGGGCGAAGCGCGCGGCGGATGCGCGCCCCTCACGCCGCGCGCGGGTGAACGCAGCCCGCCGCTCCGCCCGCGCCTCGCGCGCACGGTGCTCTCCCGGCGCCTTATTGCCTTCCAGGAAATCTTCCTCTTCTCTTCTCTTCCTCCCGACCGCCGCACAGAACAGCAGCGGCGCGACGACGATCACGAGAAGCGTCTTCGTCAGGATCGCGAAGCCCGCGGCGGCGCCGAGAACGACCTGCCATCGGCGCGAGGAGGGGTCCTCGCGCAATTCGACGAGAGCGAGGACGCAGCACGAGACGCACAGCGCCTGAAGGGGCTCGCCATAGTCGCTGCCCGCGTAGCCCCAGAGCGGCGTCGCGAGAACGAGCGCCGCGCCACCCGCGGCGGCCGGCAAGTCCGCGGCGCCGAGCCGTCCGAGGGCTCTCGCAGCCGCCCACGCGCAGAGCGCGAGCGACAGAATCGGGACGAGGACGAAGAGCGGGGTCGTCCGGGCGAGGCCCGTCGCGCGCGCGAGCACGGCCGGGACCGCCTCGACGAGCGAGAGCCCCATGCCGTAGCGGGACACCGCGTCGCCGCCGGGGCGGCGCGGCGCGTTCACGAAGTCGCGCGAGACGCCGATCTCGAAGAAACGGGCGACGGCCGCGCCCGCGGAGAGCATCTCCCTGCCGTCCGGGATCAGGCCGTACGACCTCCCGTCCGTCGTCGCGAGGAGGACGGCGAGGACCCCGAGCGCGGCGAATCCGGCCGGGCGAGCGGGGCGGGAATCAAGGGACATCGCTCTCGGCCTCCCGGTGCCTGTCGATCCAGATGGCGCACGGAAGGACGACCGCGAAGAGGCAGAGGGTCGACACGGCGACGGCGGCCATGTTGGGAGGCGGAGGGCCGAAGGCTGCGCCCCCGTAGAGGATGAGGAAGACGGCGACGAGCGCGGCGAAGGCCCAGCGCCCGAAGGCGTCCACCGGGCGCGTCGCGCGCGCGTAAAGCCAGACACCGGCCGCAAACATCGGCACTTCGACCGCAAGCGTGGCCGCAGGACTGTTCCACAGGCCCATCCCGACGTACACGGACGAGCCCGGCCAGAGCGGGAGGTCGGGCCGGTGGACGATCGCGTCGCAGATCCAATGGCTCGCGACGCCGAGTGCGCACGCGACGCCGGCGGTGCGGTCGGCCGTGACGAAATGGACGACGGCGCCATAGAGGAGCGCCCAGACGATCGCCATCGCAAGGCTGTGCGACCACGGATACGAGTCGAAGCTGAAATTGAGGAACGGGTTCGCGCCCTTGTCGATCGTCGCGCGCTCGAGCCCGAAAAGCACGAAAACGGGCCACAGGAGGTCGAGGAGGAACGGCGCCGCGAGGAGCCAGCCCAGGGAGGCGCGGGGAGCTCCCGCCTTGCTCGCGAAACCCACGGCGGCGTGTCCGATGAACATCCGTTTGCCTCAGCGTGAGAGAGCGCGCGCGAGGCGCGCGAGGTCGGGCGAACCGAGGCCGGTGACGGGGTCCCAGCCCTTCGCGGCGGAGAAGCCCGCGACACCCGCGTAGCCGTTGTCGCCGCGCACGACGTCGCGAAACGGCGCCGGGGCTCTGCGGGAGGCGGCGTAGAGGGCGGCGTTCACGGCCCCGAGCCGCGGCTTCTGCGCGTCGACGCGCGCCGCGTTGAGCCGCGCGAGGAACCCGGCCCAGATCGGCGCCGCGACGCTCGTCCCGCCGGCCGCAGTCCACTTCCCGCGGACGAAGATCGAGAGCCCCGGGTCCGGCGACGCGACCGCCGCGACGTCCGGGACGCCGCGGCCCGTCACGCCCTTCAGGGCGGCGAGGGCGGGCTTCTGCCAGTCCGGGACCGCGATGAGACGCGAGAAGCCGCCGCCCGAGGCGCCGCGCCCCGGCCCGTCGTTCCAGGCGGTCTCCGCGAAGCCGGCGCCGAGGGGCGCGAGCTTCGTCCCACCTACCGAAGTGACCTCGGGGACAACGCTCGGGAAGTCGACGTGGCGCTGGCCGTCGTACCCGGCGTCGGCGGGGAGCTCGTCCGCCGCGCCCGCGTCGCCCGACGCGCACACGAACGTGATCCCGAGAAGCGCGCACGCCTGGAAGAGCTGGCGCGTCTGGTCGTAGCGGCGGGACGTCGAGAATCCGTCCTCGGGCATGCCCCACGAGATCGACACGACGCTCGGGCGGCGCGCCTCGGGCGCGTCGAGGACGGCCGTGAGGAAGTCCACCCAGCCCGTGTCGACGTTCGGCGCCCACCACAGGTCCATTTCGGCGTCCGGAGCCGTCGCACGCACCCAGTCCATGTCGAGGGCCACCTCGACGTCCGCGTCGCCGGTCTTCCCCCGGTAGTCATTCCCCGCGCCCGACACGGAGACGTCCGTGACGTCCGCGGCAGGCAGGCCGTAAGCGGCGCAGAACGACGAGAAGTCCGTGCTCGAGAACCCGCCTCCGAACTCGAGGATTGCGACGCGCTCGCCGCGCCCGCCCGATCCGACCGGCCCCGCGACGCCGTACGCCGCGTGGATCTCTTCCGGCGTGAACCCGCCGCCGGGGCCGCGCGATTCCGCCGCGCCCCGGCGCGGGACGCGCGAACGCTTCGGCGCGAGAAGCGGCGGGAAGCGCCGCGCCGCCGGCAGGTCGTTGAGACCCGCGACGCCCCGGATGACGGCCGCAAGCGACGCCGGAATCGTCGGGTCGCGCTCGATGCCGTACACCCGGCGGCGGCCCGCGGCGATGGCGGCAGGCGGCGCGTAGAGGCCGATCGGCGCGTCGAAGGCTCGCGCGACGGCCTCCGCCGGGCCGCTCGCCTGCACGGCCGTCCGGGCGCCCGAGACGCCGTCGACGCGGAGACCGGAGTCGTTCAGGAACGCGAGAACCGCATCGAGGTCCTGGTAGCCGGGCGCCACGAGGTCGCGCACCTGGTCCGGCGTGAAGTGCTTGCCGTACGACGCGCTCCCCGGGTCCGAAACTGCGTGGACAGCGTCGCGCAGGGCGCGCGCGTCCTTCGCGTGGAGGAGGACGGTGATCCTGACGGGCGCGTCCGCCGGCGAGGGCCCGACGCGTCTGCAGAGCGTGAGGCGGCGGGACATCTGGCGGGCCAGCGTGAAGCGTTGCATGGGTCAGTGCCTTTTCACGTCGCCGAGCCGCTCCCAGACGAGCATGGCGTCCATGAGGTGCCCGCCGACGACGACGGTCGGAGCGCTCGTGATGAGGCGGTCTCCCGTCCTCTTGAAGAAGCGCACGAGGTCCTTTCCCACCCAGTTCGGGAAGAGCGAGTGCGTGACGTGGTGGACGACGACGCCGTTCTGCGCGTCCTCGACGTACGTGCCTCCGTACGCGATGTACCCCTTTGCCGCAGCCGCGACCTCCTCGGGCGTGCCGCCGAGCATGTCCTCTGCCGCGAATCGCGGCCGGTCGACGCGCATGATCTGGAGAGACATGTGCCCGGTCGCGTCGTAAAGGCACATGCCGGCCGCGTCGCGGCCGGTCGGGTAGACGACCTGCCCGTCCGAACGAAACTCGAGGACGAGGAGGTTCCATGCCCCGGCCAGCGACGACGTGTCCATTTCGCACGCGAATCGTACCCCGATGCCGTTTCGCGCCGTCCGCAAAAAGGGGCCCCGGCCGACGGTATGGTCCGTGCTAGAGAACGTCCAGCCGGGCGTCGAGCCCCCGGAGGATGCATGAACCTGTCTCCAAGAGCCCTTTTCGCCGGCCTGACCACCCTCTTCCTCGCGACCTCCGGCGTCGCCGACGTCGACGGCGGACCGAACGTCAAGCGGCTCGGCGCGACCGTGATGCGGTGGAAGGACGACACGCTCCAGGTCATCGTCGGTTACAAGCACGCACAGCTCCACCTCGACAAGAAATGGATCCTCCTCGACACGTTCGTGACGGCCACGGGCGGCACACCGGTCGAGATCTGGCGCGAGGACGTCGCGCTCCTCGCGCCGGACGGCACGCGCATCCCGCTCCCGTCGCAGCGGCGAATGGCGCACGGGATTCCGGACCTGCGCCGGATGCTGAACGAGGCAAACGTCCAGAAGGACCCGCTCGGAGGCTACTTCCAGGGCGCCGACCGCGAAGAGCGCCTCGGGTTCTTCGCGATTCCGGGCGAGGACATCGTCTTCGACAAGGTCACCGTGAACTGGCGGACGCTCGCGTTCGGCCCGCTCTTCTTCCCGTCGCCGAAGGAGCGCTGGGCCCCGGGGATCTACACGCTCGTCATCGAGAACAGGGACGTGCACGTGCGTCTCCCGCTGACGCTCGGCGTCGACGGGCCGCTCGAGCGCGTCCGCTAGCGGCAGCCCTCAGTCGTCCGTCTTCTCCCGAAGGCGCACGAAGGACGCGTTGACCGGAGCGGGCATCACGGCGTCCTTCCCGCGGACGCTCTTCCAGACCGCCTCGTTGAGGGCGAGCTCGGGCGCCGCGTCCTCCTTCGAGAAGTCCCAGCCGTTCGACGCCTCCTGCATGGGCGCGCCGTCAGGGTTCATCTCGTAGAACGGAATCTTCGTCTCGCGGTGCACGTACGGCGCGAGGTCGGGAACGTCCGCGAACGCGTTCGCCATCGGCGTCGCGCCCGCGTCGTGCTGCGAGAGCGGCGGCAGGCCGAGGATCAGCTCCATCGTCCGGAGCATCGAGACCGTCGCGTACATCGTCGAGTCCACGGCGCCCTTGCGGCGCGTGTAGGGCGAGATCACGAAACCGACGGTCCGGTGCGCGTCGACGTGGTCCGAGCCGTTCTGCGCGTCGTCCTCGATCACGAAGATCGCGGTGTCCTTCCAGAACGGCGAATGCGAGATCGCCTCGACGAGGCGCCCGAGCGCGACGTCGTTCTCGGCGACCATCGCGCGCGGCGTGCGCGCACCCTTCTTCGTCCCGGCCGTGTGGTCGTTGCCGAGCCTGAGGATCGTGAGTCTCGGCATCTCCTTCGACTTCACGAAACCCCTGAATTCCTTGAGGAAGACGTCGACGCGCGCGTTGTCGAGGACGCCGAGGTCGAAGCCCGGATAGTACGGGCACGTGTTGCCCTCGAGCGCGCCTTCCATGCCCTTCGAGAGGCCCGGCACCGTCGGCTCCATCTCGGCCGCGACGCCCACGAACTCGCCGTAGTTGCGGAGCGAGAGGCCGGCGCGCGCCGCCGCGTCCCAGAGGTAGCCGTTCGTCGGGAACGCGTTCGCGTCGTTCCCCTCGAAGAGGTAGTCGAAGCCCTTCGACCCGTAGTCGGGCGGCCAGACCTTCTCGACGAAGTCCGTGGCGTACGCGCCCATCGACCAGTTGTGCCCGTCCGCGGACACCTCCGCGTCGCAGTAGAGGTTGTCGAGGAGGACGAACTCCTCCGCGAACGCGTGCGCGTTCGGCGTCACGTCGCGGCCGAAGATCGCGAGAGCCGGGTCGCCGTTCCCCTGCGGAAGATCTCCGAGCACCTGGTCGTACGTGCGGTTCTCACGGATCACGTAGACGACGTGGCGAATCGGCGAGGCGCCGGACGCCGGCAGGACGGCGGACGCTTTC
>DATKLW010000009.1:0-7451 GCA_035542215.1 Thermoanaerobaculia bacterium
CGCCGCGGTGTGGGTGTGCGTGGGCTGCGCCTCGACAACCGACGCGCCAAAGGCGCCCGAGACCCGCTGGGCCCCGCCCGCCGAGGCGGTCCCTCCCGTCCCGACCACGGCTCCGCCGCCTCCGGACATGGAGCCGGCAAAGCTCGCGAACCGGACGATCTCCCTCTACGAGGCCATCGACGTCGCCTACCGGAACAACCCGCTCACGCGACAGAGCTGGTTCCTGACGCAGTCGGCCGCAGCCGACGTCGGGAGCCGCCGCTCCGCGTATTACCCGGTCGTCGAGGCGGACGCCTCCGGCGTCCGCCAGAAGCAGAGCTCGCTGGGCGGGTCCGTCACGGTCCTCTCGACCACGTACACGCCCTCCCTGAGCCTCAACTGGCTCCTTCTCGACCTCGGCGGCCGCGGCGCGGACGTCGAGGAGGCGAAGCGCCGTCTCTACGCGGCCGACTTCACGCACAACGCGGCCATGAACGACATCGCCCTCGGCGTTGCGCAGGCCTACTACTCGTACCAGGGCGCACGGGCGCTCCTCGTCGCGCAGGAGGCCAGCCTCAAGCAGGCGCAGGAGAACTACGCCGCCGCCGAGGAGCGCCACCGCGCGGGCGTCGCGACGATCGCCGATGTCCTCCAGGCCCGGACGGTCCTCTCGCAGCAGAAGCTCGCATACGACCAGGTCAGCGGCCAGATCCAGACGTTCCGCGGCCAGCTCGCGACGGCTCTCGGCGTCCCGGTCAACCTCCCTGTCGACGCGGCCGACCTCCCGGCCGACGTCCACGAGGACGCGTCCGTCGCGTCCGTGGACCGCCTCATCGCGGAGGCCGAGAGGAGCCGCCCGGACCTCGCCGCGGCGCGCGCCCGCGCGCAGGCCGCGCACGCGCACGTGGCGTCCGCGCGGTCGGCCGGTCTGCCGTCCCTCTCGGCGTCCGCCCTCGGGGCCCGGAACTACTACGAGTTCGTCGGCGAGACGGTCCCGAGCACGACGAACTACTCGATGGGCCTCTTCCTGCGCGTCCCGCTCTTTACCGGCTTCAAGACCCTCTACGACACGCGGAGCGCGGAGGCGCAGGCGAGCGCCGCGGACGCCGGAGCCGATTCGTACTCGCAGCAGGTGATCTTCCAGGTCTGGAGCAGCTACTTCGGCGTCCAGACGGCCGCGCAGCAGGTGCGCGCCTCGAAGGACCTCCTCGAGAGCGCGAAGGAATCCGCCGAGGTCGCCCGCGGGCGGTACCGCGAGGGCGTCGGCTCGATCCTCGACCTCCTGACCGCCGAAAGCGCCCTCGCGAACGCCCTTGCGCAGGACGTGACGAGCCGGGCCGGCTTTCTCCTCGCCGTCGCCCAGCTCGCGCACGACACGGGAAGCGCCGACACGGCGCTGGTCCCCGTCCCCCCAAGGAAGGAAGCTCGATGAGACGGATCGTCGCCTCTTTGCTTCTCGCGGCCTCTCTCGGAGGCTGCACGCGCGCCGAGCGCCCGCCGGCCGTTCCCCCCGGCCTCCCGGTGACGGCCGCCCTCGTCGAGACGAGGGACGTCCCGCTGGAGGTCACGGCCGTCGGGCACGTGGACGCGTACTCGACCGTCGCGGTGCGGACGCGCGTCGGCGGCGAGGTCACGAAAGTCGCCTTCCGCGAGGGACAGGACGTGAAGGCCCACGACCTCCTCTTCGAGCTGGACAGGCGGCCCTACCAGGCGGAGCTCGCGGAGGCCGAGGCGAACCTCGAGCGCGACCGCGCGCGGGCGCTCGAGGCCGACGAGAACCTGAAGCGGTACGCGGAGCTCGTGAAGAAGGACTACGTCACGAAGGAGCAGTTCTCGCAGGCGACCGCGAATGCCGACGCGCTTCGCGCGACCGTCAAGGGGGACGAGGCCGCCCTCGAGACGGCGCGTCTGAACCTCTCGTACTGCACGATCGAGGCGCCGATCTCGGGCCGAACCGGCGGCCTCCTCGTCCACCCCGGCAACCTCGTGAAGGCCAACGACGATCGCGCGCTCGTCGTCATCAACCAGGTCGAGCCGATCTACGTGACGTTCTCGGTGCCGGAGGCGGCGCTCGCGGACGTCAAGAAGCGCGCCGCCGCGGGCACGCTCGAGGTTCTGGCCGTGCCGAACGGCGGCGCCGGGGGCGCCTCCGAGGGCGACCTCACGTTCATCGACAACACCGTGGACGCGACGACGGGCACGATCAACCTCAAGGCGACGTTCCCGAACCGCGAGCGCGCGCTCTGGCCCGGCCAGTTCACGAACGTCTCGCTCGTCCTCGCGACGGACGCCGGCGCGACGGTGGTCCCGAACACGGCCGTCCAGCCGGGCCAGGCGGGCTCGCTCGTCTGGGTCATCAGGCCCGACGACACCGTCGAGCCGCGGCCCGTGACGGTGCGGCGCGTCTACAGGCAGTGGTCCCTCATCGACAAGGGCCTCACGCCCGGCGAGAGGGTCGTCACGGACGGCCAGCTCCGCCTCGCGGCGGGCGCCAGGGTCACGATCAAGAAGGCGGGTTGAGGGCAATCCTTTGAACCGAAAGGCCGAGCCGGAGGCGAGGACTGAAGGTACATGCGGCGACCGAGCCGCGAGGCGAGGTCGTCGATGAATATCTCCGAGCTCTTCATCCGGCGGCCCGTCGCGACGACGCTCGTGATGCTCGGCATCCTCTTCTTCGGGATCGTCGGCTACCGGCTGCTGCCCGTGTCCGACCTCCCGAACGTCGACTTCCCCACGATCCAGGTCACCGCCGCGCTGCCCGGCGCGAGCCCCGAGACGATGGCCTCGGCCGTCGCGACGCCGCTCGAGAAACAGTTCACGACGATCGCCGGCCTCGACAACATGACGTCGACGAGCATCCTCGGCGTCACGCAGGTCACGCTCCAGTTCAGCCTGAGCCGCAGCCTCGACGGCGCCGCGCAGGACGTGCAGGCCGCGATCGGCGCCGCCTCGCGCCAGCTGCCTCCCGGCATGCCGACGCCGCCGACGTACCAGAAGGTCAATCCCGCCGACCAGCCGATCCTCTACATCGCCCTCACGACGCCCACGCTGCCGCTCTCCCTGCTCGACGAGTACGCCGAGACGATGATGGCGCAGCGCATCTCGACCGTGTCGGGCGTCGCTCAGGTGCTCGTCTACGGCTCCCAGAAGTACGCCGTGAGGGTCCAGCTCGACCCGCGCGCCCTCGCGTACCGCGGGATCGGGATCGACGAGGCGTCGGCCGCCGTCGCGTCCGCGAACGTGAACATTCCCACCGGCACGCTCTGGGGCGCGAACACGGCCTACACCGTCATGGCGACGGGCCAGCTCACGGAGGCCGCGCAATACGGGCCGCTCATCATCGCGTACCGCAACGGCTCGCCCGTGCGCGTGAACGACGTCGGCCGGGCCCTGGACGGGACCGAAAACGACAAGACCGCGTCGTGGTACGTCGACAAGGCCGGCGCGACCCGCAGCATCGTCCTCGCGATCCAGAAGCAGCCCGGCGAGAACACGGTCGAGGTCGTCTCGAACATCCGGAAGCTCCTCCCGCAGTTTCAGGCGGCGCTCCCGGGCTCGGCGAAGCTGAACATCCTCTTCGACCGCTCGCAGTCCATTCGCGACTCCGTCGCGGACGTGAAGTTCACGCTCTGGCTCACGCTCGCGCTCGTCGTCCTCGTGATCTTCCTGTTCCTCAGGAACCTGTCCGCGACGGTCATCCCGTCGCTCGCTCTCCCGCTCTCGATTTCCGGGACGTTCGCCGCGATGTACGTCCTCGGCTACAGCATGGACAACCTCTCGCTGATGGCGCTCACCCTGTCGGTGGGGTTCGTCGTGGACGACGCGATCGTCGTCCTCGAGAACATCGTCCGTCACCTCGAGATGGGAGAGAAGCCGTTCGAGGCGGCCCTGAACGGCACGAAGGAGATCGGCTTCACGATCGTCTCGATGACGATCTCGCTCGCGGCCGTCTTCATCCCGCTCCTCTTCATGGGCGGGATCATCGGGCGCCTCTTCCGCGAGTTCGCCGTCACGATCGCCGTCGCGATCCTCGTCTCGGGCTTCGTCTCGCTCACGCTGACGCCCATGCTCTGCGCGCGCTATCTCCGCGCCCACGGCACGGACGACCGCCACGGCCGGCTCTACGAGGCGTCCGAGCGCGTGTTCGCCGGCTCCCTCGCGTTCTACGACCGCGGCCTGACGTGGGCTCTCGGCCACCGGCGCACGATGATGCTCTTCTCGGCCGCCGTCCTCGCCGCGACGGCCTGGCTCTTCGTGCGCGTCCCGAAGGGCTTCCTCCCGGCGGACGACACCGGTCAGGTCTTCGCCCCGACCGAGGCCGCGCAGGGCATCTCGTTCGAGTCCATGGTCGAGCACCAGAAGGCGGTCGCCGCGATCGTCGCGGAGGACCCGGGAGTGGACGGGTTCATGTCGAGCTGCGGGAACCGCGGCAACGACACGCGCGGCGGCAACACGGGCACGATGTTCATGCGCCTCAAGCCGCGAAGCGAACGCCCGCCGGTCGACGTCATCATTCAGAGGCTCCGGCCGAAGCTCGCGCGGGTCCCGGGCATCCGGGTCTACCCGCAGGTGCCGCCGCCGATCCGCCTCGGCGGAAACCTGACGCGCGCGCAGTACCAGTTCACGCTCCAGGCGTCCGACACGAAGGACCTCTACGCGTCGGCTCCGACGCTCGAGGAGAAGCTCCGGTCGATCAAGGGCCTGCAGGACGTCAACAGCGACCTCCAGCTCCGGAACCCGACCGCGTACCTCACGATCGACCGCGACCGCGCGTCGGCGCTCGGCGTCACGCCGGAGTCGCTCGAGAACGCGCTGTACACGGCCTACGGCTCGCGGCAGATCTCGACGATCTACACGCCGAACAACGAGTACCAGGTCATCATGGAGCTCCTGCCCGAGTTCCAGCGCGACCCGTCGGCCTTCCAGCTCCTCTACGTGCGGTCGAGAAAGGGCGACCTCGTGCCCCTCTCGGCCCTCACGCGCCTCGATCGCACGGTCGGGCCGCTCGCCGTCAACCACGCGGGCCAGCTCCCGGCGGTCACGCTCTCGTTCAACCTCGCGCCCGGCGTGTCGCTCGGCGAGGCCGTCGCCGAGATCAGCAAGGTCGCGCGCGCGTCGCTCCCCGCCACCGTCCAGACGAGCTTCCAGGGGACGGCGCAGGCCTTCGAGGCGTCGCAGAAAGGGCTCGGGCTCCTCCTCCTCGTCGCGATCCTCGTGATCTACATGGTGCTCGGCATCCTCTACGAGGACTTCCTCCACCCGATCACGATCCTGTCGGCCCTTCCGTTCGCCGGCTTCGGCGCGCTCCTGACGCTCCTGATCTTCCGGACGGAGCTCTCGATCTACGCGTTCGTCGGCGTGATTCTCCTCGTCGGCCTCGTGAAGAAGAACGGCATCATGATGGTCGACTTCGCCGTCGAGGCGCGCCGCGCCGGCAAGAGCGCCGAGGAGGCGATCCACGAGGCGTGCGTCGTCCGGTTCCGCCCGATCATGATGACGACGATGGCCGCCCTCATGGGCACGCTCCCGATCGCGCTGGGATTCGGGGCCGGCGCCGAGTCGCGCCGGCCGCTGGGCCTCGCGGTCGTGGGCGGGCTTCTCTTCTCGCAGATGATCACGCTCTACGTCACGCCCGTTTTCTACGTGTACATGGACAGCCTGGACGGCTGGATCAGGCGGCGCGGGCGCAGGAGCGCCGGAGACGCAGCCGACGGCGCTCCCGCCCACGCGGGGGGATGAGCACCGCGATGCCGAATCTCTTCGAGCCCCTTCGTCTTCGCGGCGTGACGTTCCGGAGCCGCATCTTCGTGTCGCCGATGTGCATGTACTCGGCCGAGGACGGCGTCCCGAACGACTGGCACCTCGTCCACCTCGGCAGCCGCGCGGTCGGCGGCGCGGCGCTCGTGATCGCGGAGGCCACCGGCGTTTCGCCCGAGGGCCGGATCTCGCCCGGCGACACGGGTCTCTGGAACGGCGCGCAGGTCGACGCGTTTCGCCGGATCACGGCGTTCGTTTCGGCGCACGGGTCCGTGCCGGGACTCCAGCTCGCGCACGCCGGGCGAAAGGCCTCGACGCACGTCCCGTGGAAGGGCGGCCGCGCGCTCTCGGCCGCCGAAGGCGCATGGACGACGCTCGCGCCGAGCGCGGTGCCGTTCGACGACGGGTATTCCACCCCGAGGGAGATGACGCTCTCGGACATGGACCGCGTGACGGCGGAGTTCGCCGCGGCGGCCCGACGAGCCGTGGAAGCCGGTTTCGAGGTCCTGGAAGTCCATGCCGCCCACGGCTACCTCCTCCACGAGTTCCTGTCCCCGCTCTCCAACCGCCGCACGGACTCGTTCGGAGGCCCGCTCGAGAACCGCATGCGATTCCCCCTGCGCGTCGCCGGCGCCGCGCGCGAGGCCTTCCCCGCCGACCGGCCCGTCTTCGTGCGCATCTCGGCGACGGACTGGGCGGACGGCGGATGGGACCTCGCCCAGTCGACCGTGTTCGCGCACCGCCTCAGGGAGCTCGGCGTCGACCTCGTCGACTGCTCGAGCGGCGGCCTCGTCCCGTACGCGAAGGTCGCCGTGGGGCCGGGTTACCAGGTCCCGTTCGCCGAGGCGATCCGGCGCGACGCGGGTATCCCGACGGCGGCAGTCGGCATGATCACCGAGCCCGCGCAGGCCGAGGAGATCCTCGCAACCGGGAAAGCCGACGCGATCCTGATGGCGCGCGCGTTTCTGCGCGACCCGTACTGGCCGCTCCACGCAGCGAAGGCGCTCGGAGTCGACCTGGAATGGCCCGCGCAATACAGGCGCGCGAAAACGTGAGCGCCTAGGTCTCGAGCAGTCGCGCGATGACGTCGGCCGCGCCGTAGGACGCGTTGCCGTTCCGGAGGAAGCGCGCGATGTCGGCCACGTCGTCGCCCGACGTGACGAGCGTCTTCTCGGCGATGCCGCCCCGCGTCTGCCCGATCCCGACATCCGCCATGAGCGCGTTGCAAAGGCACTTGCGGCCCAGGGCGTTCTCTTCCTTCCCGCCCTTCCCGACGTACTGGGACACCGGCTCGGAGGCGCAGCGGTACCCGGTCGACCCGTCGTCCCTCCGGTAGGGCTCGCGCAGGTAGCCGAGGTCGCAGATGCGCGTGCGGGCGAGGTACTCGGCCTCGCTCGAGAGCGTGCCTTCGATCTGGACGACCTTGAAGGGGAACCCGGTCGGCGACGCGACGGGGTCCGTGAACACGTGGGCGCCGCCCGCGGCCGCGAGTCCGAGGACGCGCGCCTTCGTCGCGGGGTCCAGTCCCGACTCCGCGCAGTAGGCGAACGCCGTCCCGACCTGGATGCCCGCCGCGCCGCTCGCGAGCGCGTCCCTCAGGCCCTCGGCCGTGCCGCGCCCACCCGCCAGCCAGAACGGCAGTCCCATCTCGCGCATCTTCGCGAGGTCGACGAGATCCTTCTCCCCGTAGACCGGCTCCCCCGACACGGAGAGCG
>DATKLW010000010.1:0-20630 GCA_035542215.1 Thermoanaerobaculia bacterium
GAGCGCCTCGAAGATCGAGCGCGACCCGCGCTCGATCGACAGGTCGTTCAGGCCGACGTAGACGCGGCTGATCGGGAGGCGGCCCAGCTCCTTCGCACAGCGCACCGCGTCCACGGTCTCGACGAGGATGCCGACCCCGCAGCGACCCGCGGCGAACGCGATCACGTCGCTCACCTGCTCCGGGCTCCGCACCATGGGAACGAGGATCTCGTCGGCGCCGCTCGCGACGGCGTCCTCGACCTCCGCCTCCGTCCACGGGCCGTGCTGGTTCACGCGGCAGACGACCCGCGCCTTCGTCGCCGCGCGCACGCGCCGGAGGTCCGCGGGCGTGCCCGCGTTGATCTCCGTGTCCGCCCCGGCCTGCCTCTCCGCCTTCCCGATCCGCTCCCAGTCCACGATGAAGCCGTCGACGCCGGCCGCGGCGTGGCGGGCCACCGTGTGCGGATCCTTCGAGAAGAGGAAAAGCTCGAACGGCGTCACGGGGCCTCCGTCGGTTTTCTGAAAGGCAGGGCGCACACGAGAATCGCGAGAGCCGGTTCCAGCGTCAGGTTCCTGCGGAACTCTCCCATGGCGCTCGCCCCGCTCGCCACGGTATACGCCACGGCTCCGGCGACGACCGCGCAGAGGAGAGCATCCCTCGACCTCAGCGCGCGCATCGCTCCCCATCCGACGAGCCCGAGCGTCATCAGGTTCACGCCCCAGAACGCGGCGTGGGCGGTCCCGTACGCGACCCGGGAGAGGCCCCCCGCCCGCCGCAGATACTCCGGGATCCCGATCATCGAACGATAGTCCAGCCAGAGCGCCACGGAACGCGCGAGCGGCAGGCCGGCCCAGAAGAGAACCGGGTGGGCGGCTTTTCGGGCCCGCGCGGCCGCGGCGAACGTTTCGTCGTATGTGCTGCCGACGACGTAGGCCGCGTATCCGGTCGGAGCTTCGTCGAGCGCTTCGAGGATGGCGGCGCGTCCGGGCCCTTCCCCGAGCGCTCGCTCCGGAACCTTTCGCCGCGCATCTTGGCTCCACCAGACCCACTTGTCCTCGGGCGTCGCGGACCAGGTCCGGAGCCACGCCTGCAGGCCGGTCCGCATGGATCCGAGCGGGTGGAGGAGCAGCGGCTCCATCCGGCCGGTCGTGTCGAGCAGGTACAGCTGCCAGGGAGCGAGCACGAGGAAAAGCCCGGCCGCCATCGAGACCGGCACGCCGGGACGGCGGCGGCTCCGCCACGCGAGGACGACGAGCGCGGGAACGGCGATGAACGCCGCCGCCGGCGTCGCCAGCGACGCGCCCACGGCCAGCGCGCCGAGGGCGGCGGCGGCCAACACGCCGAGATTCCGCGCCGGCGCGGGCCAGAGGAGGATCGTCACGGCGACCAGGAATGCCCCGAGCGTCTCGGACATGACGAGGGCCTGCTGACGCGCGAGCCACGGGTTCAATGCGAGGAGGGTCAGCGCGACGAGAGCCCCCTTACGGGACCACTTCCGGGCCGCGAGCCAGACGAAAAGAAGAGTCAGGACCGACAGGAGGAGCTGAGCGCGGAGGAGCCCGTCGAGGCCGGGCGCGATCCACCCCACGGCCCGGATGAAAAGAGGGTAGCCGGGAGGGACGCCGGAGAACGGGTCGCCGGGGATCTCGCTCGCGGTGCCCGCCGCGAGGTGCCTCGCCTGCGCGAGGAACCGCAGGCTGTCTCCCGTGATCGTCGTCCGGCTCGAGAGGGCGAGGCGGACGAGCGTCCCGGCGACAAGGAGGAGGCCGGCGGCGAGCGCCTCCACCCGGTCCGCCTTCCGGACTCCGGCGCCGTTCACGGAGCGGACCCGCCCAGGCAGAACGGATGCCCGCCGGAGCACGCCGTCCGCACGACGGCGCAGGGCGGAGGATCCCCGGCACGGAATCCGCCCGTGTGCAGGCGGACGCCGGGAGCGAACAGCGGCGCACCGGCCCAGAGGACGTACTCGGCCGCGTCGCGATCGAGTTCGAGCTCCGCGGTTCCGCCGCGCCCGCAGCGGACGGCGACTTCGCGCAGCACGGCCTCGACGTCGGCCCGAAGCGCCGGCTGATTCCGGAAGTAGTCCTCCCATCGCGACGTCGCGAGGATCGACCGGGCGCCGGGCGGGGCGAGAGCGCCGAGGAGCGGCCGGCTCGAGTTGAAGAGAAGCGCCGGGAGCGCCTGCACGACGAGAAGGGACGCGAGGGCGGCGCGCGGCACGGAGCCGAGCGTCTCCGCCACGACCGCGCCCGCGGGAGCGGCGAGGAGAACGAGCGCCGGCAGCTGGAGGCGCGCGTTCCACGGCATCCAGCGCACGAAAAGGGCGAGAAGGAGCCAGGCCGCCCACCCCGTCGCGAACGCGGCGAGGGCGGCGCGTCGCCCGTGCCACGCCCGCGACGCGAGCGCGATTCCCGTCGCGGCCGCGAGGACGAGGAACGTCGCCGTGGACGGCGCCGTGTCCTCGTGGTTCAGGGCGGGCCACTCGGCGCTCGTGAGCGGCATCGGGCCAGAGATCCCGGGCTCGTCCACGCCGATCCCGAGCGCGCGGTGCGCACGCGCCACCGCGGACACGAGGGCTACCCCGTCCACGCCGAGGACACGGAGCTGCCCGAGCTGAAGCAGCGCCGAACGGAGCACCTGCGAGACGGCGAGCGCCGGGGCTTTACCCACGCCGAGGGCGAGGAAAGCCGATGGGCGGACGGCTTCGTCCGGCGAGCCGACGGGAGAGCCGAGCGAGCGCGCGTTCCGCCACCAGAAGCCGATGTTCGGAAGAAGAACGAGCGCGGCCGCCATCGTGAGCGCGGCGGCCCACGCCCTCCGCTCGCCGCTCGGCCCCCGCGCGATCCGCCCGGCCGCTGCCCACGCCGCGGCGACGGCGAGAGGCACGGCAAGCACGTACGCGGTCCCCTTCGTCGCGAAGGCGAGCCCGACGGCGGCGCCGGCGAGCGCGAAATCGCAGACGGGCCTTCCGTCCCGGGCAAACGCGCGCGCGAGGAAGAACGCGGCCGCGAGGAGGTACCCCGCGGTGACGACGTCGTTCTGCGTGCTCGTGGCCTGGAGGATGGCCATCGGCGCCGTCGCGACGAGGAGAGCCGCCCACGGCCCCGCCCGGTCGGACGGGACGAGGCGCGCGGCGAGCAGCCAGGCCGCGAGGATCGAGAACGCGAAGAACGCCCACTGGACGAGGTTGAAGAGGACGTCGCTCTCCGTCAGCCCGAAGAGCGCGAGCTTGAAGTACGAGGCGAGCGGAGGCATCCGCAGCTGATTGACGATCGGCGTGTCCCACGGCGCGACCGAGCCGTGATCCCACCACTCCATGACCCTCGCGTTGTGGTAGATCATCGAGTCCCAGTTGTTCGGGGCCGCCTCGAGCGCGACGACGAGCGTCAGGGCGAGGACGGCGCACGGAATGGCGAGCGCGGAGACGCGCGGCATCGCCGGGAGCCGGGCCCGCGGCGCCTTCCGAAGCGCAGCGAACAACGCAGCCGCGGCCCCGGCCGTCGCCGCCCAGAAGACGGCCCACGCCGGGCGGGAACCCGCGAGGCCGAGCGCCGAGAGCGCCTCGACCCACGCGACGACCCACGCGCCGAGAAGAACCGGCGCCGCGAAGAAGGCCGTCGTGAACGGACTCTCGTCCGCGGACCCGGCCTCCCCCGGGATCAGCATGCGTGCGGTCTCAGCGCTCCAGCCACTTCTTCATCCAGCCGAACACGGACTCGTGCCAGCGCTTGCTGTTGAGGGGCTTGAGGACCCAGTGGCCCTCGTCCGGGAAGACGAGCGCCTCGGCCGGGACGCCGTTTCCGCGCAGGACCGTGAACATCTGGAGGCCCTGGTCGACCGGCACGCGGAAGTCGAGCTCGTTCGTGACGACGAGCGTCGGCGTCCGGATGTTCTGCCCGTACAGATGCGGCGACCACTTCGCAAACTGCTTGCGCGCGGCCTCGCTCCACGGCTTCCCGCCGAACTCCCAGTCCGAGAACCACAGCTCCTCCGTCGCGAGCGACATGGAGTCGAGGTTGAAGACGCCGTCGTGCGTGACGGCCGCCTTGAAGCGGTTCGTGTGCCCGAGGATCCAGTCGACGGCGTATCCGCCGTAGCTCGCCCCCGCGATCCCTTGCCTCGACGCGTCGACGAACGGCAGCTTCACGACCGCGTCGAAGACGGCGTCGAGATCCGTCATGACCTTGCCGCCCCAGTCGCCCGAGATCTCGTCCACGAACTTCTGGCCGAAGCCGGTCGAGCCGCGCGGGTTCGGCGCCACGACGACCCAGCCCTGCGCCGCCCACAGCGACGGGTTCCAGCGCGCCGACCAGCCGTCCTCCCACGCGCCCTGCGGGCCGCCGTGGATCAGGAAGACGACCGGATACTTCTTCGCCGGGTCGAACATCGGCGGCTTCACGAGCCAGTACTGGACGCGCGCGCCGCCCGCGCCCGCCGCCGAGAGGCTCTCGGGCGCCGAGACCGCGACGTCCTTCCGCCAGGAGCGGTTCTCGTCCGTCAGCGCCTTCACGCGCCGGGCCGCAGTCGTCGTCTGCGGGCTCTTCGCGGCGGGAGACGCCGTGTTTTCTTCGAGTGGTACAGAGAAGATCTCCGGCGGCGCCGTGAGAGAGGCCTCGGTGAACACGAGAAGGCCGCGTCCCGCCTGAAGCGACCCGATCGCGCCGCCCTTCTTCACGAGCTTCGGCGCGCCGCCCGCGAGGGGCACCTCGAAGAGATCCCTGCGCCCTTCGTTGTCCGCCGTGAAGTACACGGTTTTCGCGTCTGCGCCAAGGGCGTATTCCTCGACCGAGAGGTCGGGCTCGGTGAACACCGTCCGCTTCGCCTTCGTCTTCCGGTCGTAGACGTCGAGGTACCAGCGGTCCCCCTCGAAGCCCGCGCGGCGCTGGGCGCGCACGACGATCGACGTTCCGTCGGGCGTGTACACGGGCTCGAAGTCCGCAGCGGGATTGCCCGCCGTGAGCTTCACGGCCTCTCCCCCCGCCGCCGCGACGGTCCACACGTCCTTGTTCGTGCCGAACGCCTCCTTGTCGGCTCCGTCGCGGTCCGAGACGAACGCGATCTCCTTGCCGTCCGGCGAGAAGGCGATTGCGCCGTCTTCGTACTGGCTCGGCGGCGAGTCGAAGTCGCCCGGCGTCACGTCGGCCGCGGCGCCCGAGGCGACGTCGAGGACGAAGACGTGATGGCGCACGTCCTCCCGCCACTCGTCCCAGTGCCGGTAGAGAAGGCGCGTCAGGTGGTGGACCTTGACGGGGTCCTTTTCCGCCTCCTCACGCTTCTTCTTGTTGCAGGCCTCGTCCGCGCACCCGGGATACACGTCCGAGACGAACGCGAGCTTCTTGCCGTCCGGCGAGAAGACGAGCGGGTCCTGGACGCCGGCCGCGAGGTCCGTGAGCTTGCGAGGCTCGCCGCCCGCGAGGTCGAGGAGCCACACCTGCGCCGTCCCCGATCGCGTCGAGATGAATGCGAGGGTCTTCCCGTCCGGCGAGAAGCGCGGCGTGTTGTCGGTCTTCTCGTGCCGCGTCAGGGCGCGCGGCGGGGCCGAGCCGTCCGAGGGCACGAGCCAGACGTCCGCGTTCCGCTTGCCGGCGGCGAGGTCCGTCGCCGTCCGGACGAACGCGACCCACTTCCCGTCCGGCGACAGCTGCGGGTCGCCCACGCGGACGGCGGTGACGACGTCTTCGATCGTCATCGGCCGGGCCGCAAGAGCGGCGGGCGCAGCGAGGAGGAGAACGGCGGCAAAGAGGGGACGTTTCACGCGGCCTCCGCAAGAAAAAGGCCGGCCGTTTTCACGGCCGGCCTGGTCACGAGATGGTGAGCCGAGAGGGACTTGAACCCACAACCCAGAGATTAAGAGTCTCTTGCTCTGCCAATTGAGCTATCGGCCCGCTTGTTCCGGACGGACCCCGGACGGGAGGCGGAATATATCGGATGGCGGGGGGCGCATCAAGAGCCCTCCGGGCCGCCCTTTTTCTTCTTGATGAGCTGCTTGATCTCGTTGTTCCCGAGTGGCGACGACGCCGCGATGATCAGCGCCGCGTTTCCCGTCCCGATGTCGGGGAGTGCGCACGTGGACGTGACGGATCCGTCGGCCCCGGTGACGCCCCGGAACAGGATCTGCGGCGGCCGGAGCGTGGAGACGACGCGGATCGAGACGTGGACTCCGGCAAGGGGCTTCTCCGTGAGCGACGTCGACGCCTTGAGGGTCAGGGTCACCCTGCCTCCCGAAACGAGGTCGGCGTCGGACGTGAGCGAGAGCTCGAGATGCTCGGACGCGGCTTCCGAGGCCAGGTAGTCGACGATCACCTGGTCCAGGGAACGGATTCCGGAGCCGGGCCGCGGGGGCTTCGTCTGCGCCGGCGAGCTCCCGGACGGGACCCGCGGCGCTCCGGACGCCGCGGGCGAGGCGCCCGAGGCGGGCCGGCGGAGTGGCGCGACGGCCGCGGGAGGGGGAGCGGCGGGAGGAGCCGGCGGCGGCGGAAAGGCGGGAGCGGCGCCCGTCGAGACGCGCGGCGGCGGAGCCGCCCTCGCGACGGCCGGCCCCGCGCCGGAGGCCGCGGACGCGGGCGCCTTGCCGGGCAGCGGCTCCGGAGGCGCCGCGAGAATCGCGTGAACCGCCGCGAGCGCCGCCGGAGAGACCCGGTCGGACGACGGAAGTGTGTCGTCGGCCCAGTCCGCCGGCGCATCGCCGATCTTCCCCTTGTCCAGGCGCCCTCTCCGGACCGCCTCGATGACCCGCCGGTGCTGCAGGTCCATCATTTCCCTGAGCGCCTTCTCGTCCACGCGGTCGCCCGCGATCAGGTCCTGGTAGGGGCTCTTCTTGGAGAGGAGGATCTCGCCGCCCACGTAGACGAGCGACTCGACGACGGGGTTCGCGATCCCCCGGTCCTCGGTCTGCACGTGGTACACGCGATCCGAGTGCTTCACGTCGGTGTTGAACCCGGTGATCACGGTAGTCGCAAATTCTAGCGGAAACGCCTCTTAGCGCCGCGCGAGGAGCGGAGCGAGGTACTTCCCGGTCGCCGAGCGTCCCATCTTCGCGACCTGCTCCGGCGTGCCCTCGGCCACGAGCTCGCCGCCGCGCGCGCCGCCCTCCGGCCCGAGGTCCACGACCCAGTCGGCCGTCTTGACGACGTCGAGATTGTGCTCGATCACGATGACCGTGTTCCCGCGCTCGACGAGGGCGTGGAGGACGTTGAGCAGCTTCTTGACGTCGTCGAAATGCAGGCCGGTCGTCGGTTCGTCGAGGATGTAGAGCGTCCGGCCCGTGGCCCGGCGTGCGAGCTCGCGCGCGAGCTTCACGCGCTGCGCCTCGCCGCCCGAGAGCGTCGTCGCGGGCTGGCCGAGCTGGATGTACCCGAGGCCGACTTCGTTCAGCGTGTCCGCGATCGTCCGGATGGCGGGAACGTTCGCGAAGACCTCCCGGGCCTGCTCGGCCGTCAGGGCGAGGACGTCGGCGATGTTGAGGCCCTTGTAACGGACCTCGAGCGTCTCGCGGTTGTAGCGCTTGCCGCCGCAGACGTCGCACGTGACGTAGATGTCCGGCAGGAAGTGCATCTCGATCGCGATCTGGCCGCCGCCGCCGCAGTTCTCGCAGCGTCCGCCCTTCACGTTGAACGAGAACCGGCCGGGGCCGTACCCGCGCATGCGCGCCTCGGGCACCTGCGCGAGGAGCTCGCGGATCGGGTTGAAGACGTTCGTGTAGGTCGCGGGGTTCGAGCGCGGCGTGCGCCCGATGGGCGACTGGTCGATGTCGATGACCTTGTCGAGGTGCTCGAGGCCTTCGAGCCTGCGGTGCGCGCCCGGTTTCGCGGTCGCCTCGTGAAAGAGGCGCGCCGCGGCGCGGTAGAGGATGTCGTTCACGAGCGTCGATTTGCCCGAGCCCGAGACGCCCGTCACGGCGGTGAAGACCCCGAGCGGGAACCTCACGGTCACGTCCTTGAGGTTGTTCTCCGACGCGCCGACGACCGCGAGCGTCTTCCCCGTCCCCTTCCTCCGCGCCGCCGGCGTCTCGATGCGGAGCGCGCCCGACAGGTACTTGCCGGTCAGGGAGCGCGGGAACTTCACGAGCTCGTCCGCGGTCCCTTCCCCGACGATCTCGCCGCCGTGGATGCCGGCGCCGGGGCCGAGGTCCACGACGCGGTCCGCGAGGCGGATCGTCTCCTCGTCGTGCTCGACGACGACGACCGTGTTCCCGAGGTCGCGCATCGCGACGAGCGTGTCGATGAGCTTGCGGTTGTCCTTCGCGTGGAGGCCGATCGACGGCTCGTCGAGGACGTAGAGGACGCCCATGAGCTTGCTGCCGATCTGCGTCGCGAGGCGGATTCGCTGCGCCTCGCCGCCCGAGAGCGTCGCGGACGCGCGGGAGAGCGAGAGGTAGCCGATCCCGACGTCGTTCAGGAAGCCGAGGCGGTCGCGGATCTCCTTGAGGATCTTCCCCGCGATCTCCGTCTCGCGGGCCGTGGGCCTGAGCTTCGTGAAGAACGCCTGCGCGTCCTCGAGCGTGAGCGCCGTGAGCGTGTCGATCGAGCGGCCGTCCACGAGGACGGAGAGCGCCTCCGGCTTCAGCCGGCGCCCCTTGCAGTCCGGGCAGGGCGACGCCGACATGTAGTTCTCCATCTCGGCGCGCGCGTCCTCGCTCTCGACTTCCTTGTACTTCGCCTCGAGGATCGGGACGAGTCCCTTGAACGCCGACGACCAGGCGTACTCGCCCTTCTCGGACTTCCACTTCCACTTGATCTCGCGGTCGCCCGAGCCGTGGAAGATGATCTCGCGGACGTCCTTCGGGAGCTTCGACCACGGGACGTCGATCGAGAACTTCAGGACCTTCGCAAGGTGCTCGATCTGCCGCAGGCGCCAGTTCGCCGAGCCCGGCTTGTAGAGCGCGATCGCGCCGTCGCGGATCGAGAGCGACGCGTCGGGCACGAGGCGGTCCGGGTCCACCTTCTGGACCGAGCCGAGGCCGCTGCACGTCGGGCACGCCCCGAAGGGCGAGTTGAACGAGAAGAGGCGCGGCGTGATCTCGGCGAGCGACGTCCCGCAGTCCGGGCAGGCGTAGCTCGTCGAGAGCGTCTCGTCCGACGTCGGCGCGTCGGCGGTCGCGCCGAGCGTCGCGACCGTCACGAGCCCCTTCCCCACCTTCGTCGCGGTCTCGAGCGAGTCCGCGAGGCGGCGGCGCGTGTCGTCGTCGCGCTTCACGACGAGGCGGTCCACGACGACCTCGATCGTGTGTTTCTTCTGCTTGTCGAGCTCGGGAGCGTTCTCGAGGTCCACCATCGCGCCGTTCACGCGGGCGCGCAGGAAGCCCTGCTTGACCATCTCGCCCATCTGCTTGCGGTACTCGCCCTTCTTGCCCCGGACGAACGGAGCGAGAAGGAGGAACTTCGTCCCCTCCGGCATCGCGAGGACGCGGTCCACCATCTGCTGGATCGTCTGCGCCGCGATCTCGCGCCCGCAGGTCGGGCAGTGCGGCTTGCCGACGGACGCGTAGAGGAGGCGGAGATAGTCGTAGATCTCCGTGACGGTGCCGACGGTCGAGCGCGGGTTCTTCGACGTCGTCTTCTGCTCGATCGAGATCGCGGGCGAGAGCCCCTCGATCGAGTCGACGTCCGGCTTCTCCATCTGCTCGAGGAACTGGCGCGCGTAGGCCGAAAGGGACTCGACGTACCGCCGCTGTCCCTCGGCGAAGAGCGTGTCGAACGCGAGTGAGGATTTGCCCGATCCCGACACTCCCGTCAGCACGACGAGCGCGTTCCGGGGGATCGTGAGGGAGACGTTCTTGAGGTTGTGCTCGCGGGCGCCGCGAATGACGATCGCGTCCATGGGGGCGGGGATTATGAACCTGTCTCCCGCGGGTCGGCCCGGAGACTCAGTCGCGATATTCCCGGTTTCGCGGTAGCCTTCTTCGTGCCCAGGGGAGTCGAGCACATCAGATGACGAGCCGGCGCGGTGTGACAGCCATCACAATCGCCGTTCTGATCCTCCCGGCGATCGCGATGCTCGTTGCCGGATCCGCCCGCGCGGCCTCCCCGAACGGCCCGATCGTCATCTACCTGATCGACACGCTTCGGCGGGACCGCGTTTCCGTCTACGGAGCGCCTCGCGAGACGACGCCCGCGGCGGAAAGTCTCGCGCGCGACGGAATCGCCTTCGAAAACGCCTATTCCCTCTCCTCGTGGACGCGGGCGTCCGTCGCCACGCTCTTCACGTCCCGCCTTCCGGCGGCCACGGGCGCCCTCAACCGCAAGGGCAAGGTCGGACCTTCCGTGGACACCCTTCCCCAGCTCCTGCACGACCGGGGATGGAAGACGGCGGCGTTCGTCGGCAACGGGAACGTGAGCTCCTCGTCGGGTTTCAGCCGGGGGTTCGACGTCTTCGAGCAGGCCCGGGGCCCCGGCGCGGCTCTCGAGGCTCATCCGCACGCCGCCGAGGTCGTCGATCCCGCGGTCCGCTTCGTTTCGAGCCAGACCTCCCCGCGCTTTCTTCTCTACGTGCACGTGGTCGACCCTCACCTGCCGATCGATCCGGATCAGGCGCACCGCTCGCTCTTCGCCCGTGAGCCGGAGGGCAGGGACGAGAGCGATCCCTTCCTCGACTACGATCGCGCGATCCGCGAGGCGGACGATCAGTTCGCCCGGATCGCCGCCGCGCTCCGGACGAAGGGCTTCTGGGACGGCGCGACGGTCGTCTACACGGCCGATCACGGAGAAGAGTTCCACGAGCACGGAGGGCGCGGCCACGGCGACACGCTCTACGAGGAGCAGATCCGGATCCCCCTCGTCGTCAAGCCGCCGGCGGGCCGGGCCGCGCCGGGACGGGTGCGGGATCTCGTCTCGCTCGCGGACGTCCTCCCGACTCTCGCGGGGATCTACGGCCTTCCCCACGAGGCGTCGTGGATCGGATCCGATCTTCTCGCGCCGCTTCCGGAGCGCTCCTTCTACTTCACCGAGGACCTCGACGAAAACCGTCTCTATGCGCTGAGAAAGGGTACGAAGAAGGTCGTCGCCCGCGTGTACCCGAAGGTCGACGAGGAGGTCTTCGATCTCGCGAGCGATCCGGGCGAGGCGCACGGCCGCTCGATCGCGTGCGGGGCGCCCGTGCCCGGCGACGCGCAGGCGCTCGTCTCGGAGTCCGTGGCCGCGCGGGCGCGCGACGTCTCGTCCTTCGCGCGCATCGACTTCGAAAAGGTGGGCTCGGAGAGTCTGCGCATCGTGCTCGTCATGGCCCTCACCGACGTTCCTCGGCCGTTCCTGACGCCGGAAGAGAGGTGCCGGTACGAGACGAGCGTCCGCGGCTCGGCTTTCTCGCTCGCGGCGGAGCTGCCTGCCGGCGAGCCCTTCCGGCTCTCGATCGCGGCCGGGGCCGGGGAGATCCCTCCGCACCGGCTCACGGTCTTCGACGCCCGCGGGAACGTCGTCTCCGGCGCGCAGCGCGAAGGACTTCTCCGAGCCCTGACCTTCGAGAGCCCCGGCACGCGCAGCTCCGAATCCGAGGACGAGGTCCGCGCGCTGCGCGATCTCGGGTATCTCGGGGGCGCGACCGGGGGCGCGGACAAGGACCGCTGACGGCCGTCGCGAGTCGCATCTTCGCGGTAGACTTCGCCGTGCATTCCGGAGGCGAACCACTCAGATGACGGGGCGGCGCGGCGTGGCGGCCATCGCGGTCGCCGGCCTGATCCTCCCGGCGATCGGGATCTTCGTTTCCGGATCCGCGCGCGCGGCGTCCGCGGACGGCCCGATCGTCATCTTCCTCATCGACACGCTGCGGCGGGACCGCGTTTCCGTTTACGGATCGCCGCGTTCGACGACGCCCGCCGCCGAGAGCCTCGCGCGCGAGGGAATCGTCTTCGAGAACGCCTATTCCATTTGCTCGTGGACGCGGGCGTCCGTCGCCACCCTCTTCACGTCCCGCCTTCCGGCTGCCTCGGGCGCCCTCGATCGCAAGGGAAGGCTCGGCCCGTCCGTGGTCACCATGCCCCAGCTCCTCCACGACCGGGGCTGGAAGACGGCCGCGTTCGTCGCCAACACCAACGTGAGCAACTCGACGGGCTTCAGCCGGGGGTTCGACGTCTTCGAATCGGTCCGGGGCCCGTCCCCGGCTCACCACGCCGACCCCCGCGCCGCCGAGGTCGTCGACCGCGCGGTTCGCTTCCTTTCGAGCCAGGCGTCCCCTCGTTTTCTTCTCTACGTGCACGTGATGGAGCCGCACCTGCCCATCGATCTGGACCCGGAGCACCGCTCGCTCTTCGGCCGGGACCGCGCGAACGAGAGCGATCCCTTCCTCGACTACGACCGCGCGATCCGCCAGGCGGACGATCAATTCGCCCGGATCGCCGCCGCGCTCCGGGCGAAGGGCTTCTGGAACGGCGCGACGGTCGTCTACACCGCCGATCACGGCGAGGAGTTCCTCGAGCACGGAGGGCGCGGCCACGGCGACACGCTCTACGAAGAGCAGATCCAGATCCCGCTCGTGGTCAAGCCGCCGGCGGGACGGATCGCGCCGGGACGGCGGCAGGACCTCGTCTCCCTCGCGGACGTTCTCCCGACCCTCGCAGGCCTCTACGGCCTTCCCCGCGAGGCCTCGTGGATCGGATCCGGTCTTCTCGGTCCGCTTCCCGAACGCTCCCTCTACTTCACGGAGGACTTCGAGGACAACCGCCTTTACGCACTGAGAAAGGGGACGAAGAAGGTCGTCGTCCGCCTGTATCCGGAGCTCGACGAAGAGGTTTTCGACCTCTCGAGCGATCCCGGCGAGGTGCGCGGCCGCCCGGTCGCGTGCGGGGCGCCCGTGCCCGCCGACGCGCGGGCGCTCTTCGCCGAGCTGACGACGCTGCGGTCCCTGGACGTCTCGCTCTTCCCGCGCATCGAAATCGAGAAAGTGACGTCCGAGAGCCTCCGCTTCGTTCTCGTCATGGCCCTGGTCACCCCCCCGCGGCCGTTCCTGACGCCGGAAGCCAGGTGCCGGTACGAGACGAGCGTCCACGGCCAGGCTCTCTCGCTCGCGACGGAGGTTCCCGCGGGCGAAGTCTTTCGGGTGTCCATAGCCGGCGATGTCGGGGAGATCCCGTCCTACAGGCTCACCGTCTTCGACGCCCGCGGGAACGTCGTTTCCGGCGCGCAGCGCGAGAAGCTCCTGCGGACCGCGCGCTTCCAGTATCCCGGCACGCGCAGCTCGGAATCCGCGGACGAGATCCGCGCGCTGCGCAACCTCGGCTACCTCGGAGGCGCGGCCGGGGGCGCAGGCAAGGATCGCTGACGGCTGTCAGGATCCGGCGCCGACTCGCTTCAGGGCCGCCCCGAACGCCCACCTGAGCCCGCGCGGCCAGAGGCGCGCCGGGTTCCGCCGCAGGAACTCGAGGACGGCCGGCGGATAGGCGCGCCACGGCACCGGGTGCGGGTCCGTCGCCTGGCTTCGGCCGTCCGCGCGATGGTCCCACTTCGCGACGCACCACCACAGCGACACGTAGCCCGTCCTTCGCTTCACGAGGTCCATGATCTCGTCGAGCGCGCGGTCCCATCCTGCCACGGTCTTCGCCTCCGCGTGCATCCGGCAGCCCGCGAGCTCGCGGTCGAGGAACCGGGTCCGCGAAATCGGATAACGGGCCGCGATCCGCAGCCAGTAGTCGTAGTCCATCGTGTGGTGGAGCGAGGCGTCGAAGAGGCCCGTCTCCTCCCACACGCGGCGGCGGAAGAACGCGGCTGGCTGCGCGACGAAGCACGCATCCGCGAGGCGTTCGATCGCGTCGGGCATCGCGAGATACGGCGCGACCGCGTGGCCCGCCTCGTCGAGGTAGGCCGCGCGCCCCCAGACGAACGCGAGGTCCGGGTCGGACGCGAACGCCTCGCCGACCGCGGCGAGCGCCCCCGGGAGGAGGACGTCGTCGCTGTTGAGGTAGCCGAGCACCTCGCCCGTCGCGCGCGAAAGGCCCCTGTTGATCGCGTCCGCCTGCCCCGCGTCCTGCTCGGAGACGAACGGCACGCGGTCCGCGTACTCCCGCAGGATCTCGAGCGTGCCGTCCGTCGAGTCGCCGTCCTGCACGAAGTACTCGAGCGCGGGATAGCCCTGCGAGAGAACGCTCTCGATCGTCGCGCGGATGAACTTCCCCTGGTTGAGGGACGGAGTGACGAGAGAGATCCTCGGGAGAGCGTTCGTCATCGGGTTTCGCTCGAAGAGGATTTCTTTGAGGGGGAAGAAGGGAAGAGGAGGTGGATGCGGGTGAAGTTCAGAAGCAGGAAGGCGGTTCTGATCGCGAGGGAGAGAGGCCACAGCAGCCCCGGCCCGTGCCTTCTCCAGATCTCCGCGTGCGCCGAGAGCGAGAGGTTGTGCCGGTCATCGGCCATCCAGCCCGCGTACGTCTTCCACGTCGGCGCGCCGGCGACGCGCGCGTCGTAGCTCCCCACCTCGTGGAAGAGCACCGCCTTCGGCGCGACGAGGACCGGGATCCCCGCGTCTCCGGCGCGCAGCGAGAAGTCGAGATCCCCCCACGCCATCGGAAAACGCTCCGCGTCGGGAAGCCCGATGCGGTCGAAGACCTCGACGGGCACGTACGTCCCCATTCCGAAGAGCCAGTCCGCCGGGTACGGCGCCGCGGGCAGCGCCGCGGCGGGCGCGCCGTGAAACAGCACGCGGATGCCGCGCCCCCACCATTCCACTCCGCCGCCCGCCGACCACACGCGCGAGGGCTCTTGCGCGTAAAGCACCGCGCTCCCCACGAGCGCCCCGGGGTGGGCATCCACGGCCTCGCCGAGCCTCGCGAAGTAGTCCGGCGCGCAGGTGACGTCCTGATTGAAGAAGAGAATGCCCTCGCCGCTTCCGCCGCGCACCGCCTCGATCCCGAGGTTGATCGCGCCGGTCCACCAGACCGGGGTCGTCGTCCGGATCACCTCCACGAGCGGGAACTCGCGCGCGATGGCGTCCCCTCCCCCCTGCGAGGCGTCGTCCACGTAGAGGACGCGCCCGGCGCCCGCAGCGAGGAGAGATCGGATCGCCCGGCGCGAGGCGTCCACGCGCCGGAAGGCGGGCACGACGACGGCAGGGGGCTTCAGGCCGCTTCCCCGCGCCCGTCGAGCGCGGCGAGCTCGGCCTCGACCATGAGGCGCACGAGCGCGTCGAATCCCGTCGTCGGCGCCCAGCCGAGCTCGCGCCGCGCCTTCGAGGCGTCGCCGCGCGTCTCGGAGATGTCGATCGGCCGGACGTACTCGGCGTCGAGGACGACGTGCTTTCCGGCATCGAGCCCCACGACGCCGAACGCCGCCCGGCAGAAGTCGCCGACCGAGTGGGAGACGCCCGAGGCGAGGATGAAATCGTCCGGCTTCGGGGCGGCCGCGATGCGGCGGATGCCGTCCACGACGTCGGGCGCGTAGCTCCAGTCGCGCTTCGGCTCCAGCGTCCCGAGGTGGAGCTCCTTCTGCTGGCCGCGTGCGATGCGCGCGGCCGCGCGCGCGATCTTGCGCGTGACGTAGTTCTCGCCGCGGCGGGGGCTCTCGTGGTTGAAGAGGATGCCCGCGCACGCGTGGATGCCGTACGCCTTGCGGTAGATCCGGACGAGGTTCAGGGCGTACACCTTCGCGGCCGCGTAGGGGTTGATCGGGTTCATCGGCGTCGTCTCGCGCTGCGGAGACTCCGCCGCCTCGCCGAAGATCTCGCTCGTCGCCGCGAGAAAGAACCGCGCGTCGGGCGCGACGCTTCGAACGGCCTCGAGGAGCCGCAGCGTGCCGAGGCCCGTCGAGTCCGCCGTGTACTCGGGCAGGTCGAACGAGATCTTGACGTGGCTCTGTCCCGCAAGGTGGTAGATCACGTCCGGCTTCACGGCCCGGAGGACGGCGACGAGGCTGCTCGTGTCCGACAGATCCGCGTAATGCAGCTTCAGGCGGCCGGCGTCGCGGGCCGAAACGAGCGCCGGGAGGACGTCGAGGCGCGTGCGCTGCATGAGGCTCGACTGCCGGACGAGACCGTGCACCTCGTCCCCGCTTCCGAGGTGCGACTCGGTGAGGTACGACCCGTCCTGGCCCGTGACGCCGGTGACGAGGATGCACGCCATGGCGACCAGTTTGTGCGAAAGTAGCGCGATGTCAAAGAGGCGAAGCCTGCGGGTCTTCGTCGACCTCGCTCCCCTCTCGCCGGACGGCGGGAACGGCGGCGCGCGCCTCTTCGTCCTCGACCTCCTGGGAGCGCTTCTCGCCCGTCCGGCGGCGCACGAGATCCACCTCCTCGTGAAGCCCGCCGCTGAGGCCGTCGTCGCGCCGCTCGTCGCCCGGGGGGCCTTCCTCCACCGTCTCGGCCCCGGCCTCGACGTCGAGGAGCCGCGCAAGATCCTCCGCACGCGGCGCCGCCTGCACGGCTTCTTCCAGCCGCTCCTCGAGCTGGCCGCTCCCGACCGCGCGTCCCTGCGGCGGCTCGGCGCCGACGTCCTCTTCAGCCCGCTCGGCACCGCGGCGTTCCACGAGGCGGCCCTTCCGCACGTCGTCGTCGCCTACGACTTCCAGGACCTCGTCTACCCGGAGTTCTTCGACGCGGACGAGCGCCGCCGCCGCATCGAGTTCCGCGGCGACCTCCGGCGCGCGGACCGCGTCGTCGCGATCTCGGAGGCGACGAAGCTCATGGCGGTCGAGCGCGTCCACGTGAAGGCCGAGCGCATCTCCGTCCTGCCCCCCGTCGCGGGGCCGCTGCGCGCCCCGCTCGACCCGCGCGACGCGATTGCGCGCCTCGACGCCCTCGGCCTCTTCCGCGCCGAGTACGCCGTCTACCCCGCCAACTTCTGGCCCCACAAGAACCACGAGCGCCTTCTCGCGGCGGCCGCGCGCGTCGCCGCCGAGGACCCCGACTTCCTTCTCGTCCTCTGCGGGGCGCTCGACGAGGCCCGCGAGTCGCTGCGGGGGAAAGTCGAGGCGGCCGGACTCACCGCGAGCATCCGCGTCCTGCCCTACCTCGAAGACGCCGACACGACGGCGCTCCTCGCGGGCGCCGAGTTCCTCGTCTTTCCCTCGCTCTTCGAGGGCTTCGGGATCCCCGTTCTCGAGGCCATGGCGTTGAAGACGCCGGTCGCGTGCTCGGACCTGCCGGCGCTCCTCGAGCTCGCGGGCGACGCGGCGCTCTTTTTCGACCCGTCGGACGAGGCCGGCATCGCGCAGGCGATCCGGCGCCTGAGGACCGAGGACGAGACGCGCGACCGCCTCGTCACGAAGGGCCTCGCCCGCGCGGAGCGCGTCGCGAAGATCGACGTCGCGGGGGGATACCACGAGCTGCTCGGCGCGATCGGGAGCGAGCGATCCGCTTGACTCGCGGGCTTTCCAGCCCCATATTCTTTACGTAAAGAGTAAAGAATGAAGAAAACCAGCCGCCTCTCGAGCAAGGGTCAGGTCACCATTCCCCGCGAAGTCCGGGCCGCGCTTCATCTCGAAGCGGGCGACCTCGTCGCGTACGAGGTCAAGGACGGCAGGGCGATCCTGCGGCGGGCCGAGCCCTTCGATGCCGCCTATCACTCCGCCGTTTCCGAGACGCTCGAGGAGTGGGGCTCCGTCGACGACGACGAGGCGTTCCGTGACCTGTGATGTCTGGGACGTCGTCGTCGTTCCGTTTCCCTTCAGCGAGAGACCGGGCACGAAGAGACGGCCCGCCCTCGTCCTGAGCAGGTCCGTCTTCAACAAGGCAGGACACAGCGTGCTGGCGATGATCACGACGCGCGCGCGCCGGCCGTGGCCCGCAGACGTGGAGATCACGAACTTCGGGCAGGCGGGCCTCCATCTCCCCTGCATCGTCCGGTTGAAGCTGTTTACGCTCGACAACCGCCTGCTGCTGAAGCGCATCGGCACGCTTGCCGCCGCGGATCGCCGCGAAGTGACCTCGGCGGTGCGCGCCGCGCTCGTGTAGTGCCCTGCGTCACGCACGCCGTGGGGTCCTTTCACTACCCTTGAACCCATGAGACCTCGTCTGGCCGCGGCCGCCGTCATTGGCCTCTTCGCAACCGCGAGCGCGCGCGCGACGCTGCCCGCCGGGTTCACGGACACGCTCGTCGCGGCCGTGGGCGCCCCGACGGCGCTCGCCTTCACCCCGGACGGCCGGATCCTCGTCACGACGCAGGGCGGCGACCTCAGGATCATCTCGGCCGGCGCGCTCCTCCCGGCGGCCGCGCTCTCCCTCGGATCGAAGGTCTGCTCGAACGTCGAGAGAGGCCTCCTAGGCGTCGCGGTCGACCCCGCGTTCACGACGAACCATTACGTCTACCTCTATTACACGTTCAACAAGAACGCCGCCGGCTGCCCGACGAGCAGCACGACGAGCCCGGTCGAACGGATCTCGCGCTTCACGCTGGACGTCCCGACGGCGAACGTGATCGACCCGGCGACCGAGGTCGTCCTCCTCGACGGCGTCCTGAACTTCGCCGGAAACCACAACGGCGGACAGCTGCGCGTCGGGCCGGACGGCTATCTCTACGCCGGGATCGGCGACGGCGGCTGCGACTACGCCGGCGACAGCGGCTGCGGCGGGGCGAACGACGCCTCTCGCGATCGCAACATCCTGAACGGAAAGGTCATCCGGATCGCGACGGACGGCTCCGTCCCGCCCACGAACCCGTTCCTCGGCGCCGGCACGGCGCGCTGCAACACGGGCCCCTCGGCGTCCGGCACGATCTGCCAGGAAGCGTACGCGTGGGGCTTCCGCAACCCCTTCCGGTTCGATTTCCGGCCGTCCGACGGCGCCCTGTTCGTGGACGACGTCGGGCAGAGCGCCTGGGAGGAGGTCGACCTCGTGCAGGCCGGCGGCGATTACGGCTGGCCCTGCCGCGAGGGCGCGCACGTGAACCTCACGACGGGCAAGTGCAGCCCGACGCCGCCGAACCTGATCGACCCGTTCTACGAGTACCCGCACGGGACGATCCCGGGCACGACCGCAACCGGCTGCGGCGCGATCACGGGCGGCGCGTGGATCCCGTCCGGGGCGTGGCCGGCGGCCATGGCCGGCACGTACCTCTTCGCCGACTACAACTGCGGGGCGATCCCGCGGCTCGCGGCGGACGGGTCGTCCGCGACCGACTTCGCGACCGGCCTCGGCTCGAGCACGCTCGTCGCGCTCGAGTTCGGGCCGGACGGGACGCCGCTCTACTACACGACGTACGCCTCGGGCGGCCAGGTGCGCCGGATCGACCCGCCTCCGCCCGCTGCGACGTCGTACTACACGCTCACGCCCTGCCGCATCGTGGACACGCGCGGCGCGGACGGGCCGACCGGCGGCCCGGCTCTCGCCGCGAGCGGCTCGCGCGACTTCCCGCTCACGGGCGCCCCGTGCGGCGTGCCCGCCGACGCCGTCGCGGTCGCCGCCAACGTCACGGTCACCGGCGCGACAGCGGCGGGCAGCGTCCGGCTCGGCCCGGCGGGCTCCTCGCCCACGCTCGACACGATCTCCTTCGCGGCCGGAAAGACGCGCGCGAACAACGCGATCCTCGACCTCGCCGGCGCGCCGGCGGGCTCGGTGACGGCCGTGTCCGGCTTCGCGTCGGGCTCTGTCCACCTCGTCATCGACGTCACGGGCTACTTCCGCTGAGCCGAGCCCGGGCCGCCCGGCGGCGATTCCGTGGACTAACATTCGCGCCGGCATGACCGACCTCGTTCCGCCGTACGGCGGCGGCCTCGTCGACCTTCTCGTCCCGGGCGGCGACGCGCCGGCAGCCGTCTCGCACGCGAGCACGCTGCCGTCGTTCACGCTCACGGACCGGAACCTCAACGACCTCGAGCTCCTCGCGACCGGCGCCTTCTCACCGCTTGCGACGTTCCTCGGCAAGTCGGACTACGACCGCGTCCTCGGCGAGATGCGGCTCGCGGACGGGACGCTGTGGCCCATCCCGGTCACGCTCGCGCCGCCGGACGACGTCCCGCTCGCGCTCGACGCCGAGATCGCTCTCCGCGACGCGAAGCACGAGATCCTCGCGGTCCTGACCGTGCGCGAGATCTACGAGCCGGACCGCCGCCTCGAGGCGGCCGCCGTGCTCGGAAAGGCCGACCCGGCGCACCCCCTCGTCCGGGAGATGGAAGGCTGGGGCAGGCGCCGCGTGTCGGGCCCGATCCGCGTCCTGCGTCTCCCGCAGCACGTCGATTTCCGCGATCTCCGCCTGACGCCCGCCGGGATGCGCGCGCGGCTCGCCGCGCTGGGCCACGCGAACGTCGTCGCGTTCCAGACGCGCAACCCGATGCACCGCAGCCACGAGGAGCTGACGAAGAGGGCCGCCGCCGAGTGCGGAGGCACGCTTCTCATCCATCCCGTCGTCGGCCTCACGAAGCCGGGCGACGTCGACCACATCACGCGCGTCCGCGTCTACAAGGCGCTCTTCGAGAAGTACTACGACCCGTCGCGGACGCTGCTCTCGCTCCTCCCTCTCGCAATGCGGATGGCCGGGCCGCGCGAGGCGCTCTGGCACGCGATCATCCGCAGGAACTTCGGCGCGAACCGCTTCATCGTCGGCCGCGACCACGCCGGTCCGGGCAAGGACTCGGACGGCAGGCCCTTCTTCGGCCCGTACGACTCGCAGAAGATGCTCGAGAAGCACGGGGCCGAGATCGGCGTGAAGATGGTCCCGTTCCGGGAGATGGTCTACCTGCCCGGCGAGGACAGGTACGAGGAGGCGGACCGCGTGCCGAAGGGGACGCCGACGCTCTCGATC
>DATKLW010000011.1:0-5868 GCA_035542215.1 Thermoanaerobaculia bacterium
GCGATTCCGAAGACGCCGGGTCGACCGTTCATCCAACGAAGAACGATAGAGATCCCAGGGCGCCAAGCGCGTGTCTGATGCATGTGCATCCGAAATGAGTATCGGGCCCAGAACGGACGCGCGCCATGACCCACCTCACGAAAATCCGGCTGTGGGGACATACGGCTCATGTGCGTGTCTTCCTGGTGAACGATTCGGGGGCCAGCTCAACCATTAAATTGCAAGATCACGGCCAGACCCTCAAAACGGGGTCGCGAGGCTGGTTTGACCAGATCCGCGAGGCGCTCACACCCTGTGGGCGTCAGAAAGTGTCGGAGCGGCCCCGCCCGGCCACCAAAAATCTACCGTACGGCGTTTCCGCGGCCGTGACTCCGCATGCGGGCGGCCTTCTAGAATCGGCCGAGGGGGACTCGATGAGCTTCGCGATTCCGGTCGGCGCGTCCGTCGTGCGGCGCGACGTCGTCACGAAAGAGCAGACGGTCGCGCATTTCGTCCCGGGGATGCCGGAGGTATACGGCACCCTCATGCTCGTCCTCCACATGGAGATGGCGGCGGCCGAGTCGATCCAGCCGTTCCTCCCGGAGGGCTGGGTCTCGGTCGGCATCGAGGTGAACGTCACGCACCTCGCGGCCACGCCGGTCGGCGCGACCGTGACGACGACCGCCACCGTGACCGCGGTCGGTGAGCGCGACGTGACGTTCCGGGTCGAGGCGCACGACGGCGTCGACCTGATCGGGTCCGGGACCCATCGCCGCGCTCCCGTCGAGATCGCACGCCTCATGAAACGCGCGTCGTCGAAAGTTCCCCGGTAGACCTGCGCCCCGACGAGCGCGAATCAGCGTCGATCTCGGGCGGCGCGCTGACGACCGGTATACGATCAACTCGTGGCGCCGACGCCTGAGCGCCGTGTGACCGAGAAGGCGGGCGGCCTCTCCGCTGGCGTGTCGCGAACCCTCGCCGCCGTCACCATAGCGCTCTCGCTGGCTGTCGCGCTCTGCTTGGCTGAGCTCGGCGTCCGCCTGTCCGGTGCCGCTGCCTTCTATGAGATGGGTGACTTCGAGATCGAGCTCGATCGGGAGTTGTTGTTCCGGATTCGCCCGCACTGCATTCCGGACGTGAATGCCCTTGGCTATCGGGACCACGAATTCGAGACCGAGAAGCACGGCCGGCGGCGAATTCTGTTCTTCGGCGACTCGTTCGTCTTGGGCGCGGGCGTACCTCCCGAGCAGTCGCTTCCGAAGATGCTCGAACGAAGGCTCGGCAGTGCTGCGGAAGTCCTGAACCTCGGCGTTTACGGCTACGGACCCGATCAGGAGCTTGCAGCCTTCCTCCGGGACGGCGCGCCGCTGAAGCCGGATCTCGTCCTTCTCGGCCTCTTTCCGGGGAACGACTTCGAGGACCTCGTGAAGGACGAGCTCTACATCCTCGACGCCTCCGGGCATGTCGTACGAAACCAGAGAAATCCGGTCGCGGCGGTCTTGCCCCGGAGCGCCCTGCTTCTCGAGGTTCGAATGGCGCTGACTGGCCACTTCCTCGACCCGAACGTCGAGAAGGACCTCGTGGAACGCCTCGTCGTGGACCCTCCCGTTCGCCTCGGCCCGCCCGACGAGGAGGGAACCAAGCGGAGGCTCAGCCTGATGGAGGCCGTGCTTGAGAAATGGAAGGCCGAGACCGCTCGCCGCAAGATCCCGCTGGCCGTCGTGATGATCCCGGCCTACGAAGGGATACAGGGAGCGTCCCTCCCGGGAAACAACGGAGCCCCAAAGGAGCCGCTCTTTGTCAACGAGGATGCAGCGTGGGCGCTCCTTCGAAAAGTCGGCCTCCCCGCCGTGGATCTCAGGGGACCCTTTCTCGCTGCGGCGGGCCTCCCGCTCTACAACGAGAGGGACCGCCACCTCAGCCCCGGCGGAAACGCGCTGGCCGCTGCGGTCGTCACGGAGTTCATCCGTCATCTCTGGTGACCAACAGTTCGAGGCGTGTGCGCGGGAACGAAGCAGGAAATGGCCTCGCGGAGGCGCGGTGCCTGGTGGGAGGTGCGGGGATCGAACCCGCGACCTGCTGCGTGTAAAGCAGACGCTCTACCGCTGAGCTAACCTCCCGCCTTCGATCTTACGCGGCGAAGCGGAACAAACGGGCCCGTCCGGCACATTCCTCGGGAGACGCGATGGAACGATACAACCTCGTCGTGATCGGAGGCGGGTCGGGCGGACTCGTCGTCGCTGCGGGCGGCGCCGGCCTCGGCGCGCGCGTCGCCCTCGCCGAGAAGCACGTCCTGCCCTACGCGCCGCCGGGCGGCGCGGCCGTGCAGGGAATGGGCGGCGACTGCCTGCAGTACGGCTGCGTCCCGTCCAAGGCGCTCCTCGCCGCCGCGAAGGCCGTCCACGCCGCGCGCGGCGCCGGGCGCTTCGGCATCCGCGGAGTCGCCGATCCCGGGCCGCAGGATCTCGACGCGGTGATGGACCGGGTTCGCGCGGCGCAGGCCGCGATCGCGCCGAACGACTCCGTCGAGCGCTTCACGGGTCTCGGCGTCGACGTCCTCTTGGGCGCGGCGCGGTTGAAGTCGGCGCACGAAGTCGAGGTCGCGGGAACCACGGTGTGGGGCCGGCACGTCGTCGTCGCGACCGGCTCTCGCCCGCGCGTCCCGCGCGTTCCCGGCCTCCCCGAAGCGGGCTTCCTCACGAACGAGAGCATCTTCGACCTCCGTGCGCTCCCGAAGCGCCTCCTCGTGATGGGCGGAGGGCCGATCGGCGTCGAGCTCGGCCAGGCGTTCCGGCGCCTCGGCTCGGAGGTCACGATCGTGTCGTCCTCGACGCTCGTGTGCCCGAAAGAGGACGCCGACGTCACGGCGGTCCTCGAGGCGGGCCTCCGGGCCGAGGGCGTCGTCATCCACGACGAGGCCATCGCCGCGTCGGTGGCCGTGCGCGGCGGCGCAAAGGTCGTCACCGTGAGGAAGAAGGACGGGACGACGCTCGACGTCGAGGCCGATGCGATCCTCGTCGCGACCGGCCGGAAGCCGAACGTGGAGGGCCTCGACCTCGAGGCCGCGGGGGTCGCGTTCTCGGAGAAAGGGATCCTCACGGACGCGAAGTGCCGGACGAACGTCCCGTCGGTCTGGGCGATCGGCGACGTCGCGGGGCCGTACCTCTTCACGCACTGGGCGGGCTACCAGGCCGGGATCGTCCTCCGCAACACGCTCTCCCCCGTCGCGCTCGCGAAGTGCGACGCCCTCAACACGCCGTGGATCACGTACACGGACCCCGAGATCGCCCGCGTCGGCCTCTCCGAGGCGGACGCGAAGGCGCAGGGAATCCCCCATCGCGTCTTCCGCGCGGGATTCGCGCACAACGACCGCGCGGTCTGCGACGGGACGGGCGGCGCGAACTTCATGAAGGCCGTCGTGGATCCGAAGGGCCGCATCCTCGGCGCCGCGATCGTCCACCCGCACGCCGGCGACCTCCTCGGCGAAGTCGTCCTCGCGAAGAAGAACGGCCTGCCGCTGTCGGCGCTCGGCACCGTCATCCACGCCTATCCCTCGCTTTCCGAGATCCACGGCGCCGTCGCGCGCGAAGCGTTGAAAACGGCGCTCACGCCGGGGCGCAAGGCGCTTCTCGCCAAGCTCGCCGCGTTCCTCAGGAGATGACGTGCAGGAACTGCTGCGGAGCTTCCAGGGCTGGGTCGTCGGCCTCGGCCCGATCGGCTGGGTCCTCTACGCGCTCGTCTACGCCGTCTGCTGCGTCCTCTTCGTGCCCGCGTCGATCCTGACGCTCGGGGCCGGCGCGCTCTACGGCCTCGGGACGGGAACCGGCGTCGTCCTCGCGGGCGCGACGCTCGGCGCGACGCTCTCGTTCCTCCTCGCAAAGACCGCTCTCCGGAAACGGATCGAGAGGATGACGGCAGGCAACGCGAAGTTCGCGGCGCTGGACCGGGCGATCGCGAAGGAGGGCGCGAAGATCGTTTTTCTCGTCCGGCTCTCGCCGGTCTTCCCCTTCACGTACATCAACTACGCGTTCGGGCTCACGGGCGTCCGCACGGCGCCGTACGTCCTCGCGTCGTTCGTCGGGATGATCCCCGGCACGTTCGCCTACGTGTACCTCGGGGCGGCCGCGGCCACGGCGGCCTCGGGCGGGACCGACGCGACGCGGAAGGCGCTCCAGATCGGCGGCGCCGCCGCCGCGGTGCTCGTCTCGATCTTCGTCGCCCGCGTCGCCTCGAAGGCGATCAAGGGCGCGGGCGTCGGCGAGGCCTCGGACCCGCGGGAGCCCGGCGAGAAGACCTAGCGTTACTTGACGCTGTCGGACAGGACCGACACGTTCCGAAGGTCGCCGGGGATGTGGGCCACGTCGTCGAGGAGGAGCGGGATCGCCGGAGCGCTCCCGTCCCATTCGAAGGCCGAGAGCGACCCGTTCCGCTGGCGGATCTCGTCCATCCGCGAGAGAGGGCGCCCGAGGAGAAGAACCATGAGGACCCGGTTGAACCGGCCGTGCGCGACGACGAGGGGCGCGCGAACGCCCGCCGCCCGGAGCCTCGAGAGGAACCTCTCCGCTCTCACACCCGCCTTTGCGGGCGACTCGCCGCCCGCGGGCGCGAGGTCCGTCTCTCCTGCCCGCCAGCGCGCACGCACGGACGAGACCTCCTGCTCGAGCACGCCGTCGAAAGGCCGGCCCGACCAGACGCCCCAGTCGAACTCCACGAGGTCCGCGTCGATCGAGGGCGTGATCCCGTGCGGCGCGGCGACGACCGCGGCCGTCTCCCGGGCGCGCACCATCGGGCTCGTCCACACGGCGTCCATCCCTTCGTCGGCGAGCCGGATCGCGAGCGCCTCGGCCTGGCGGCGGCCGCGAGCCGAAAGCGGCGTGTCGAAGCGCGAACCCTGCAGGGCGCCCGCGAAGTTCCCCTCGCTCTCGCCGTGCCGCGCGAGACGGATCAGCATGTTGGCGGCGGATTCTATGCTGGCCCCCCCTCGCCTATCATCCGCCCGTTGATGGCCCGCTCCGCGCGCGACTTCCCCGCGGTCTCCGCCGCGATCGACGACCCGGCGATCCGGGCGCTCTTCACGGAACGCTTCCTCGTCGCGACGGAGATCTACGACGCCCTCGTGAACGCCGCATGCTGGAAGCTCCTCGGCGACGTCGGCTCACTGCCGGCCCGGGGCGAAGAGAAGAGAGAAGAAGAAATACTGGCTTCGGCTCCCTCTCAGGCCCGCACGGCTCTCCGATACATGATCGAGAAGCTCGTGGACGCTGGTTTTCTTAGAAGGGTGAATGAGCGAGACGCCCCCGGCGCGACCGCAGCGACTCCCGACGCCGGAGCCCCTCTTCACCTTCTAAGAAAATCCGAATCCGACTCCCCTCCCTCCGTCTCCTCTCTCGCCGCCGAGCTCGCGTCCGTCGAGCCGGACGCCGCCGTCGGCGCCGAGATCGTCTCGCTCCTCGCGGACGAGGGTGCGGCGTTCCTCCGCGGCGAGAAGACGGGAGAGGAAATTCTCTTTTCGCCCGTGCGGCTGCCGCTCTGGATCCGGTACTTCTCGAACGCGAACATCCTCTACGCGATCAACAACACGCTCGGAGCCGAGACGCTGACGCGCGTGCTGCCGGGCTCGCCCGCGGGGGTCCTGGAGATCGGCGGTGGCTGCGGCAGCGCCGCGGAGGCCGCACTCCGGCGCCTCGGCCCGCGCGTTTCGCGCTGGCGTTTCACGGAGCTCGTGCCGACGTTCGCGCGCCGCGGCGAGCGTGCCGCCCGCGCGGCGGCCGCGCCCGAGACGCTCGTCGAGGCCGCGAAGCTCGACATGACGAAGCCCTGGGCGCCGCAGGGCGCCCTTCCCGGCAGCTTCGACGCCGTCTACTCGGTGAACTGCTTCCACGTCGCGCC
>DATKLW010000012.1:0-18973 GCA_035542215.1 Thermoanaerobaculia bacterium
CTACGCGACGAGCGGCGTGGACGACGTCCTGAACCCCGGCCTGCGCTCGCTCTTCATCGGGGCCGGCATCCGCTGGAAGGACGAGGACCTCAAGGGGCTGCTCGGCTCGATCCCGGTTCCGAAGTAAGTGGCGCGAAAACCCGCGACCGTCTTCTCCTGCTCCGCCTGCGGCGCCCAAAGCCCGCAGTGGCTCGGGCGCTGCCCCGAGTGCGGCGGATGGAACACGCTCACGGAGGAGCGCGAAGCGCCGCGCGTTCCGGCCGGCGGCTCGGGCGCCGCGTCCTCGCCGGTGCGCCTCTCGGACGTCGCGGCCGCGGCGGTGCCGCGCATCCCGACCGGCCTCCTCGACGTGGACCGCGTCCTCGGTGGCGGGCTCGTGCCGGGCTCGATCGTCCTCCTCGGCGGCGAGCCGGGCATCGGGAAGTCGACGCTTCTCCTGCAGGTGGCGGCCCGCCTGTCGGAGCGGATCGGCGAAGTTCTTTACGTCAGCGCGGAAGAGTCCGCGCAGCAGGTGCGGATGCGCGCCGCGAGGCTCGGTGCCGAGTCGCGCGGCCTCTTCCTCCTCGCCGAGACGAACCTCGACGCGATTCTCGACGCGGCGCGCGCCGGGCGGTACGCGGCCGTAATCGTGGACTCGATCCAGACGATCGCGTCTCCGTCCGTGCAGGCCGCGGCCGGCTCGGTGACGCAGGTCCGCGAGTGCGCGTCCCGGCTGCAGGTCCACGCGAAGACGACCGGCGTTCCGGTCTTCCTCATCGGGCACGTCACGAAGGACGGCACGCTCGCCGGCCCGAAGACGCTCGAGCACCTCGTGGACGCGGTCCTGTCCTTCGAGGGCGAGCGCTTCCACGCGCAGCGCGTCGTGAGGGCTCTCAAGAACCGCTTCGGCCCCGCGCACGAGCTGGGCGTCTTCGAAATGACGGGCGCCGGCCTCGTCGAGGTCGCGAACCCGTCGGCTCTCTACCTCGGGACAGGCGCCGGGTCGCGGCCCGGCTCCGTCGTCCTCGCGGGAGTGGAAGGAACGCGCCCATTGCTCCTTGAAGTCCAGGCGCTGACGGTCGAAGCGAAGTACGGGTCGCCGCGTCGGACGGCGATCGGGTTCGACGGAACGCGTCTCGCGCTCCTCCTCGCCGTCCTCGAGCGCCACGGGGGCCTGAAGCTCGCGTCGCACGACGTCTTTCTGAACGTCGCCGGAGGGGCCGAAAGCGTCGAACCCGCGGCGGACCTCGCCGTGTGCGCGGCCGTCGCGGGCAGCCTCCGCGAGAAGGCGCTCGCGCCGGGGACGTTCGCGTTCGGAGAGGTCGGGCTGCTCGGCGAGGTGCGCGCCGTGTCCGACGCCGCCCTGCGCCTGAAGGAGGCCGTGTCGCTGGGCCTGAAGATCGCTCTCGTCCCCGCCGGCAACGCGGGCGAAGCCGCAGCGTTCCCGGACCTCTCGGCCGTGCCCCTCAGGAGCGTCGAGGAGCTGCTCGCGAGGACCTGAGCCTCACACCGGCCGGCCCGTGAGGACGCGGGCGGGCAGGAAGAGGAGCGCCTTCAGAAATGCAAAGACGCCGCCGACGGCGATCCCGACGAGCTTGAACGGGAGGAGGATCAGCCAGACGAACGGGAAGGCGACCAGCGCGAAGACCGCCAGCGGCCAGCACAGGACGAAGAGGATGAGCCAGAGGAGGAACTTCGCCATCGGAGCCTCGCCGAGCGTATACGAAAGGAAGGGGAGCGGGTTTCAGGCGGGGCTGGGGTTTCCCGTTGATCCCTTTGCATCATTTTGCGCCCGCGAGCTTCCGTGCGAGCGTAACCTTCGGAGAACATCATGACGAAGACGCTCGATCTCTCCAGGCTCGACCTCCAGGACGCCCTCGATCTCGCGATCCTCGTCGAGGAAGAAGCGAAGGAGCGTTACGACGAGCTCGCGGCGCAGATGGAGGCCCACCACACGGCCGAAGCCGCGGTGTTCTTCCACTTCATGTCGGGGAACGAGGCCCGTCACGGCGAAGAGCTCGCCGCGCGCCGCAAGCAGCTTTTCGGCGACGCGCCGCGGCGGGTCGACCGGTCGATGGTCTGGGAAATCGAGGCCCCCGAGTACGAAAACGTCCACGCGTTCATGACGCTCCATGAGGCGCTCACGGTCGCGATGGCCGCCGAGGTCAAGGCGCACTGGTTCTTCACGGACGCGCTGAAGCTCCCGATGGCGGACCCGGTCCGGAAGCTCTTCCTCGAGCTGCAGGAGGAGGAGGTACACCATCAGGCGCTCGTGGGTCGCGAGATCGCGAAGCTTCCGCCGGACGAGGCCGCGCCCCCGGAGGAGTTCGCGGACGAGCCGGTCTCGCAGTAGGCGAAGGCCCGGGCTCAGGCCCTGAACGCCAGCCCGGTGAGGCGCTCGTAGGCCTCGGCATAGCGCGTGCGTGTGCCCGCGACGACGTCGGGCGGCAGGAGCGGCGCGGGCGGCGTCTTGTTCCAGCCCGTCCTCTCGAGGAAGTCGCGCACGAACTGCTTGTCGAAAGACGGGGGCGGGCCGCCGGGACGCCACGTGTCCGCGGGCCAGAAGCGCGAAGAGTCGGGCGTGAGCGCCTCGTCGATCCAGACGACCGCGCCGGATGTGTCGAGGCCGAACTCGAACTTCGTGTCCGCGAGGACGATTCCGCGCCCGGCCGCGTACGTCGCGGCGCGGCCGTAAAGCTCGAGCGTGAGGCTCTTCAGGCGCGCGGCGAGCGCGGCGCCGACGGACGACGCCATCGCGTCGAACGAGACGTTGATGTCGTGCCCGGACTCCGCTTTCGTCGCGGGCGTGAAGATCGCCTCGGGGAGCCGGTCCGCTTCCCTGAGGCCGGCGGGGAGCCGGATCCCGCAGACCGCGCCGGACGACCGGTACTCCTTCCAGCCGGAGCCCGCGAGGTATCCGCGGGCCACGCACTCGAACGGCACGACGGAGCACTTCTTCGCGAGGACGCTGCGGCCGGCGAGGAGCGGCGCGTGGGAGGCCGCGGCCTCCGGAAAGCGCAGGGCGTCCGTCTCGATCAGGTGGTTCGGCGTGACGTCCGCGAAGCGGCGGAACCAGAAGTTCGAGAGCTGCGTGAGGATCTTCCCCTTGTCCGGGATCCCGGGGGCGAGGACGCAGTCGAAGGCGGAAATGCGGTCGGTCGCGACGAGGAGGAGTCGGTCGCCGAGATCGTAGACGTCGCGGACCTTGCCGCGGCGCGGCGGCGGGAGCCCCGGCAGGGAGGTCTCGAGGACGGCTTCGGGCATGGGCGGGATTCTAGGGCGGAGTCGGCAACGGGCGCGTTAGACTTTGGCGGCCCTTGGCCAGGAGGAAATTTTGCTCAAGATCGCCATTCGAAGCCGAAAGGGCGGCGCGCGCGCGGACGCTCTCGTATCGTTCGCGGCCGGCGCGAACCCGAAGGAGGCGCTCGCCGCGCTGCCCGCCGCCGTGCGCGCGAAGGCGGCCGCGGCCGCCCCGGCGAACCCGGCGGCCGAAGGCGCCGTGTTCACGGTGCCGCTCGGCGGCGCCCCCGCGGCGCGCCTGTACGTTTTCGGAGGCGGGAAGAGCCTCGAGCTCAGCCCGCGCAAGGCGCGCGCGCTCCTGCGCACGGTCGCGAAGACCCTGAACCGGAGCGGCGAGCGCACCGCGATCCTCGACTTTCCGTATACGTTGAAGCGAATGGACGCCGCCGAGACGCGGGAGTTCCTGCTCCGCGCCCTCGCTCTCGCGGACTACTCGTTTCCCGTGTACAAGACGAGGGAGCGCGAGAAGAACACCCTCACGTCCGTGTCCGTCACGCCGTCCGGCGCATTCCTCGGGGCGTCGGCTGCGGAGGCCCGTGACGCCGAGGCGCTCGCGAGCGTCGCCGCGTTCGTGCGGGACCTCGGGAACACGCCCTCGAACGACCTCGTGCCGCGGGACTTCGCGCAGTGGGTGTCGGAGGAGGCTCGTGAACGTGGTCTGAGGGCGAAAGTCCTCGACAAGAAGGCGATCCGCAAGGAGCGGATGGGCGGCCTCCTCGCCGTGAACCGCGGCTCGGCCGAAGAGCCGCGCGTCGTCGTCCTCGAGTGGAAGGGCGGCAAGAAGGGCGACCCGCCGGTCGCGTTCGTCGGCAAGGGCGTCACGTTCGACTCCGGCGGCATCTCGATCAAGCCAGCCGAGAAGATGGGCGACATGAAGTGGGACATGATGGGCGCTGCGACGGCAATGGGGATCGTCCTCGCCGCGGCGGACCTGAAGCTCCCGGTCAACGTCGTCGGCGTCGCGGCCCTCACCGAGAACCTCCCGTCGGGTTCGGCGTACAAGCCCGGCGACATCGTGCGCTTCCGCAACGGGAAGACGGCCGAGATCGACAACACGGACGCCGAGGGGCGCGTGATCCTCGCCGACGCGCTGGACTACGCGGCCGGCTGGAAGCCCGCCGCGATCCTCGACTTCGCGACGCTCACGGGCGCCGCGCTCGTCGCCCTCGGGCTCGAGGCCGCGATCCTCTTCACGGACCACGACGACCTTTCCCGCGCCCTCGTCTCGGCCGGTGAGAGGACGGACGAGCGGATCTGGCGCCTCCCGATGTGGGAGGAGTACCGGGAGAACATCCGGTCCGACTGGGCGGACATGAAGAACACGGGCGGCCGCTTCGGGGGCTCGATCAACGGGGCGATGTTCCTCAAGGAATTCGTCGACCCGAAGACGCCGTGGGCGCACCTCGACATCGCGGCGACCGCGAACTACGACCGCGAGTACGCCGGCTATCCCGTGGGCGCGACGTCCTTCGGCGTGGGCCTCGCCCTGCGCTGGCTGCGGGACCGTGCGGCGAAGGCGGGGGCGCCTTCCCGCCGAACGAGCGGCGCGCGCCGCAAGCGCTGACGCGTGCTGACGTCCCTTCGCGTCCGTGACCTCGCCGTCCTCGAGGACGTCGAGGTCGCGTTCGGCGAGGGGCTGACGGTCCTGACCGGGGAGACCGGCGCGGGCAAGTCGCTCGTCGTGGACGCCCTCCTCCTCCTCGCGGGCGGGCGCGCCGACCCGGCGCTCGTGCGGGCGGGGGCCGAGCGCCTCGTCGTGGAGGGCGCCTTCGACTGCGACGACGCCGAGGCGCGCGCGTCGCTTGCGGCGGCCGGGCTCGTGGAAGAAAGCGGCAAGGGGCCCTTCGAGGTCGTCGTCCGCCGCGAGGTTGCGGCGGCCGGTTCGGGAGCGAAAGGCCGCCTCCTCGTGAACGGATCGCCGGCGCCTCTCCGGGCGCTCCAGGAGGCCGCGGCGCGCCTCCTCGTCCTCTACGGCCAGGCCGAGGCGCGCGAGCTCCTCGATCCCGCCTCGCCGCGCGAGCTGCTCGACCGTTTCGCGGGCCTCGAGGAGCAGGCGGCTCTCGTCGCGGCCCTCCACCGCGAGTTCGCCGCGAAACAGCGCGACGTCGCGCGCCTCGAGGAAGCGGGCGCGGATCGCGTGAGACGCCTCGAGCTCCTCGACTTCCAGATCGCGGAGATCGACGGGGTAGGGCCGAAAGAGGGAGAAGACGAGGAGATTTCTTCTGAAAGGAAGAAATTGGCTAGCGTCGAGCAGCGAGGCCAGCTGCTCACGGCGGCGACGTCCGCGCTGGAGTCCGACGAGAACGGAGCGATCCCGGCGGCGTCGGCGGCGCGGCGCGCTCTTCAACAACTCGAAGAAATCGACTCTTCGTACGGGGCGCGAGCCGCGAAGCTTGCGGAGCTGGTCGAGGAGCTTGCCCAGGTGGCTTTCGAGACCTCCCGCGACCTCGAGCAGCTCGAGGCCGACCCCGCGCGCCTCGCGTTCCTCGCCGAGCGCCTCGACGCGCTCGCGAAGCTCAAGCGCAAGTACGGCGCGACGCTCGCCGAGGTCGTCGAGCGCCGCGCGGCGCTCGGGATCGAGCGCGACGAGCTGGCCGACCTCGAAGGGGCCGTCAAGAAGGCCGAGGAGGCCGCGCGGAGAGCCTTCTCCGCATACCGGAAGGCGGCGCTCGAGCTCTCCCAGTCGCGGGCGGCCGCGGCGCCGCGCCTCGGCAGGGCGGTCGAGTCGCACCTCGCGGACCTCGCGGTCCGCCGCGCGTCGTTCGCGGTCGAGGTCGCGCGCCGGCCCGACCCCGCGAGCGCGTTCGCGGCGGGAGGGGAGAACGTCGCCTTCTCGGCCTCGGGCATCGACGCGGTCTCCTTTGCGTTCGCCCCGAACCCGGGCGAGCCCCCGCGGCCCCTGCCGAAGATCGCGTCGGGAGGCGAACTTTCCCGCGTCCAGCTCGCGCTCGCAGCCGCCCTCGCCGAGGAGGAAGCGAAGGCCCGTCCCGGCGGCGGCGCCCGCCGCGGCGGCCCCGTGCGGACGTTCGTCTTCGACGAGGTGGACGCGGGCGTTTCGGGAGCGACCGCGGACGCGGTCGGGCGGAAGCTCCGGACGCTCGCCGCCCGCGAGCAGATTCTCGTCGTCACGCACCTTCCCCAGGTCGCGGCCGCAGGCGCGACGCACCTGGCCGTCGACAAAGTGGCCTCGGGGGGCCGCACGAGAACGCGCGTGACCTCCCTCGACCCCAAGGGGCGCGTGGAAGCCCTGGCGGCTCTCCTCGCGGGTGCCGCCGTCGGAGAGGCGGCGAGGGCGCAGGCGCGGCAGCTGCTTGAAGGCGCCGCGAAGGGCTCTTCCAGGGCCCGTTGAGCGCTTTTCACAGCGCCCTTGAGGACCCCGTAAAGAAGTCCTTAGACAAATGTGATGTCGTGGCCGTAACGATCTCATCGTGAAGGGGTTGGAGGTTTCGACTGTTTCTGTGCAAAAGCCTGTGCATTGAATGGCGAAAAGGGCCGCAACCCCGCAACTTCACGCGGTTTTTTCCGCCTCGCACAGGAGACTGTGCAGGATCGGTTCCGGCGCCCGCCGTTTGGTATCGTCCCCCCGCGAAATGGTGCTGCGAAGCTATCTCGGCCACACCCCGAAGCTCGGAGAGCGGGTCTACCTCGCGGAGACCGCCGCGGTCATCGGCGACGTGGTCCTCGGCGACGACGTCTCGATCTGGTACTCCGCGGTCGTGCGCGGGGACTGCTGCCACATCCGCATCGGCGCGCGCTCGAACGTCCAGGACAACTGCACGCTCCACGTCACGCGCGACACCGGACCCCTCGTTCTCGAGGAGGAGGTCACGCTCGGGCACAACGCGGTCGTCCACGCCTGCACGATCCGCCGCGGCGCGTTGATCGGCATGAACGCGACGGTCCTCGACGACGCGGACGTCGGGCGGAGCGCGCTCGTCGCGGCCGGCGCCGTCGTCCTGCCCGGCACGGTCATCCCGCACGCCACGCTGTGGGCCGGGAACCCGGCGAAGCAGAAGCGCCAACTGACGCCCGAGGAGGTCGTGGGCCTCGAAACGTACTGGAAGAACTACCTCGACTACAAGGCGGAGTACCTGAAGCCGTGATCGGAAGCGTGAAGGGCACGCGGGACCTCCTCCCGCCCGAGACGCGTGTCTGGAACCGCGTCGAATCCGTCGCGCGCGAGGTTTTCGCGCTCTACGGTTACGACGAGATCCGGACGCCCGTCCTCGAGTCCACGGAGTTGTTCGTGCGCTCGGTCGGCGAGGCGACGGACATCGTCCACAAGGAGATGTACACGTTCACGGACCGGGGCGACCGCTCGGTGACCCTCCGGCCCGAGAACACGGCGGGCGTCGCGCGTGCGTACGTCGAGCACTCGCTCGCGCAGGCCGGCCGCCCGTGGAAGCTCTTCTACATCGGGCCGCAGTTCCGGTACGAGCGACCGCAGAAAGGCCGCTACCGGGAGTTCCGGCAGATCGGCGCCGAGGTCCTCGGCCCCGCGGACGCCGCGACGGACGCCGAAGTCCTCGTGATGCTCTTCGACTTCCTCGGGCGGCTCGGCTTCACGGGCCTCTCGGTGTCGCTCAACTCCGTCGGGACCGAAGAGGAGAGACCGGGATTCATCCAGGCGCTGCGCGCCTGGTTTTCTTCGAAGGAGAATCTGCTGGACGAGGACGACCGGCGGCGCCTCGACCAGAACCCGCTCCGCATCCTCGATTCGAAAAACCCGAAGCTCGCCGAGTGGCTCGCCGACCCGTCGCTGCCGAGGATGGTGGACCACCTTTCGAAGGAATCCTCCGAGCATCACGCGACGCTCCTGAGCCTCCTCGACGCGAGCGGGATTCCGTACCGTCTCGAACCCCGGCTCGTCCGCGGCCTCGACTACTACACGCGCACGGTCTTCGAGGTCACCGCCGCCGGCCTCGGCGCGCAGAACGCTCTTCTCGGCGGCGGGCGCTACGACAAGCTCGTCTCCGACCTCGGCGGGCCGAAAACCGCGGGGATCGGGTTCGCGATCGGCGAGGACCGCCTCGTGGACGTTCTGTCCGGGGAGTTCCGGGCGCAGGCCGCCGCCGCCGTGCGCGGCGTGACGCTCGTGCCACTCGACCGGTCGGACCTCGGCGACGCGCTCGCCCTCGCGGGAGAGCTCCGTCGCGCGGGCGTCGCCGTCGACCTCGTGACGGCTTCGAAGGGCCCTGGCCCCGGACTCAAGGTCGCCGAGCGGACGGGCGCGGCCTTCGCGCTCCTCCTCGGAGAGAAGGAACGCGCCGCGGGCACCGTCGTCCTCAAGGTACTGGAGACCCGGTCTCAGGAAGAGCTGCCGCGCTCCTCGGTCGTCGAGGCGCTCCGGGCGCGTCTGTAAGATCCGGGACCATGTCCGTTCTCCCGCGCACGCCGGCCGGCACGCTCCGGCCCTCCCACGAAGGTCAGACGGTCCGGCTCCAGGGCTGGGTCAACCGCCGCCGCGACCACGGGGAGCTCGTCTTCATCGACCTTCGCGACCGCTCGGGCCTCGCCCAGGTCGTCTTCGACGCCGAGTTCCTGCCCGACGCCGCCGTCCTCGCGCTCGCCAAGGAGCTCCGGAGCGAGTACGTGGTGGATGTGATCGGCGCCGTCATGGCCCGCGGCGGCGATGCCGTGAACCCCGACCTGCCGACGGGCGCGATCGAGGTGCGCGCGACCGGCCTCGCGATCCTGAACAGGGCAGAGACGCCGCCGTTCCCGATCGAGGACGGGATCAAGGCGTCCGAGGACCTCCGGCTCAAGTACCGCTATCTCGATCTCCGACGGCCGGAGATGACGAAGCGGTTCGTCGCCCGCAGCGCCGTCACGATGGAGATCCGCGAGGTCCTCCACGAAGAGGGCTTCCTCGACGTCGAGACGCCGATCCTCACGAAGTCGACGCCGGAAGGCGCTCGCGATTTCCTCGTGCCGTCGCGTCTTCACGAGGGCGAGTTCTACGCGCTCCCGCAGTCGCCGCAGCTCTTCAAGCAGCTCCTCATGGTCTCGGGGATGGAGCGTTACTACCAGATCGCGCGTTGCTTCCGCGACGAGGACCTCCGCGCCGACCGCCAGCTCGAATTCACTCAGGTGGACGTCGAGATGTCGTTCCCGACGGAGGAAACGGTCTACGCCCTCATCGAGAAGGTCTTCACACGCGTGTTTCCGAAGTGGGGCATCCCATGCGAGGCGCCCTTCCGGCGCATGACGTACGACGAGGCCATGGAGCGCTACGGGATCGACCGGCCGGACACGCGGTTCGGTCTGGAGCTCGGGAGCGTCGAAATCGCGCAGGCGAGGTTCGAAGAGCACCTTTCTTCGAAGGTAGAGAAATGGAAGGGTCTGTGCGTCCCGAAGGGCGCCTCGTTTTCCCGCAAGCGCCTCGACGACATCGAGAAGGGGGCGCGGGCGGCGGGAATCGAGTGGTTCTTCTGGCTGAAGACGGCCGAGGGCGGAAGCTGGAATTCCAATTCTAAGAAAATCTTCGACGACCTCACGGTCGAGAGGATCGGAGCCGCGTTGGGCGGGCGTCCCGGCGACCTCCTCCTCCTCGCGGGCGGCAAGGCCAAGAGCGTCTTCGACTTCCTCGGGACGCTCCGCCTCCAGATCGCCCGGGAGGAGAAGCTGATCCCCGAGGGGCGGTTCGACTTCCTCTGGGTGACCGACTTCCCGCTCCTCGAGTGGCACGAGGAGGACGGGCGCTGGTATGCGACGCACCACCCGTTCACGTCCCCGCGCGAGGAGGACCTCGCGTTCCTCGAGAGCGACCCGGGCCGCGTGAAGGCCCGCGCCTACGACGTGGTCCTGAACGGCATGGAGCTCGGCGGTGGGTCCATCCGGATCCACCGGCCGGACGTGCAATCGCGCATCTTCGCGAGACTCGGGATCGGCTCGGACGAGGCACGGCACAAGTTCGGCTTCCTCCTCGACGCGTTCCGCTTCGGCGCGCCGCCGCACGGCGGCATCGCGCTCGGCCTCGACCGGCTCCTCATGATCCTGACGGGGTCGTCGTCCATCCGCGACGTCATCGCGTTCCCGAAGACGGCCTCCGGCACGGACCTCATGACGGACTGCCCGAACCCCGTCGCGCCCGAGCAGCTCGCCGAGCTCCACATCGCGCTTGCGAAGCCGCCGAAGGCGCCGGAATAGCCCGAAGAGAAGAAGAGACCGGGGAGTTTCTTAGAAGGTGAAGAGAGCGAGGGGAAGGGAGGAGCGCGGTTGGGCACGCCTCGGCTGACTCGCGGCCTCCGGTCCTTCTCATTCACGGCTGCAGGGGCGAAAACCGCCGTCGTCGTGGGCGACGGTGCGCTGACCTCCCTCGATGCGAGCCTCGCCCGCATCGCGCCGGGCCGCTGGTTCTTCATATCCTCTAAGAAGATCTTCAAACTGCACCGCGACAAGATCGTCGCTGGAGGTACGGAGAAGGTCTTAAGCAAAGAACCCCTCTTCGTCCCGGATGGAGAGAAGGCCAAGACCTGGGACGTCCTCGGCCGCCTGATCGAGGATCTGATCCGCCGCGGCCTGCGCCGCGACGGAGGAGTCGTCTGCTTCGGCGGCGGGACGGTGGGGGACGTCGGCGGGCTCGCCGCGGCGCTCGCGCTGCGCGGCGTCCCCGTCGTCCAGGCGCCCACGACGCTCCTCGCGGCCTGCGACAGCGCGCTCGGCGGCAAGACGGCCGTCGACCTGCCGCAAGGCAAGAACCTCGCGGGCGCGTTTCACGCGCCGCGCCTCGTCCTCGCGGACACGTCGGTCCTCGCGACGCTCCCCGAACGCGCCTTCCGGTCCGGCCTCGCGGAGGTCGTCAAGACGTCGTTCCTCGACCTCGCGTTCCATCGCGCGATGGCGCGGCTCGAGGGGCCGCTCGCCGCCCGAGAGCCCGCGGCCGTCGCCGAGGCCGTGTTCCGGAGCCTCCGCGTGAAGGCCTCGGTCGTCGCGGCGGACCCGTTCGAGCGCACGGGCCGGCGGGCCGCGCTGAACCTCGGGCACACGGCCGGGCACGCGCTCGAAACCGCCTCGAACCACCGGCTCGAGCACGGAGAAGCCGTCGCCTGGGGCCTTCTGGCGGCTCTCCGCCTTTCCGTCGCGCGCGCGGGCCTCGCGCCGGCCGCCGCGGACGCGCTCGCGTCGCGCGTCCTCGATCTCGCACGGCCGGCCCGCCCGCGCCCCGCGGAAGTCCGCGCGGCCCCGCGTCTCCTCGGGGCCGACAAGAAGGCGGACCGCCGAGGCCTCGTCGCCGTGCTCCTCGAGAAGCCCGGGGTCGTGCGCGTGACGCGCGTCGCCGCAGGGGACGTGGCGGAGGCTCTCGGGGAGGCTCTGGCGCGGTACAATTAACTCTGGATGGGTGTAGCTCGAATTCCGCGTTTGCGGATCGTGACGGCTTTGCTCGCCGCACTCGTCGTCGTGTCGCTCGTGCCGCTCGTCCTTCTGACGCTCAACGTCACGCGGATCAACCGGGACGCGCTCGAAACGGCGGAGAAGAAGTATCTGAAGAACAGCTCCGTGGGTCTCGCGGAAAAGTTCGAGACCGCGATCACGAACGCCCAGGCACAGCTCCGCAAGATCGCCGACGGCCTGCGTCTCGCGAGCTCGATGTCGCCGGACCCCTTCTACTATCTCTCGAAAAAGGAGCTCCTCCGCGAGTACGCGACCGCGGATGCGAGCTTCGTCGTCCTGCGCGCGCTCGACCGTGACGGCGTCGGGGCCGTCGCCGAGTCGCGGTCCCTCGACCTCGACATTCAGCGCACGCTCCGGCAGGCCTATGCCGCCGCGATGCGCGGCGAAACCTACGTCGGCGAGCCGATTTTCACGCCGGCGCTTCCCGAGGGCGGCCTCGTCCTCGCGGTGCCCGTCCGGCCCGCCGACGGCCAGGAGCCGATCGGCGCCGTCGAAGCGCTCCTGTCGCTCGCGCCGCTCCGGACGAGGCTGGAGGAGGAGAGCCGCGCCACGGGCGTCCTCGCCTACGTCGTGGACCGCTCCGGCACGCTCGTTCTCTCGAGCGACCCGGCGGCCTTCCCGTCCAGGGACCTCCACCAGGTCGACCTCGTGAGCGAGTTCATCGCGCACCCGGTCCGGATGACGAAGTCCTACACGCGCGGCGGACGGCGCGTCCTCGGGACGCTCGCCGCGATGGCGACGCCGGACTGGGGCGTCGTCGTCGAGAAAGACGAGGCCCAGGCCTATGCGTCCGTCGCCCAGGCGCAGAAGGCGTCGCTCCTCCTCGCGGTCTTCTCCCTTGCGTTTGCGGCGCTCGTCGCGTTCTTCGCGGCGCGCATGCTCGCGCATCCGCTCGAGGAGCTCGTCGAGAAGGTCCGGTCGATCGCGGGCGGCGACCTCAAGCAGCGCGTCTCCGTGCGCGGCGTCCGGGAGCTCGCGGAGCTGTCCGAGACGTTCAACTCCATGTCGGACTCGCTCGAGAAGTCGATGGAGAAGCTCAGGCAGGCCGCCAAGGAGAACCAGGAGCTCTTCATCAACTCCGTCCGGACCCTCGCGGCCGCGATCGACGCCAAGGACCCCTACACGCGCGGCCACTCCGAGCGCGTGGCGCGCTATGCCGTCGTCCTCGCCCGCCACATGGGGCTCAGTCCCGAGGAGGTCCGCATCATTCGTCTCTCGGCGCTCCTGCACGACGTCGGCAAGATCGGAATCGACGACCGCATCCTGCGCAAACCCACGGCGCTCACGAACGAGGAGTTCGAGATCATGAAGACGCACCCGATCAAGGGCGCGCTCATCATGGGTCAGATCCCGCAGCTCAAGGAGGTCATCCCGGGGATCAAGCACCACCACGAGAAGTGGCTCGGCGGCGGGTACCCGGACGGCCTGAAGGGGGAGAACATCCCGCTCGTGGCCCGTGTCGTCGCCGTGGCGGACACGTTCGACGCGATGACGACGACGCGCCCCTACCAGAAAGCGATGCCGCTCACGTACGTCATTCGCCAGATCAAGTCCTTCGCCGGGCGGTCCTTCGACCCGGCCGTGATCGTGGCGCTCGACAAGGCCTGGTCGTCCGGCGACTTCGAGTTCCTCGGGGAGGAAGTCCAGCTGAAGGCATCCGCGTGAAGCCCGCGTTTTCGGGCTGGCGCGCCGGCGCCCTCGCTCTTCTCGCCGCAGCCTCGCTCGGCGCCGCCGGCTGCGGGCCGTCCATGGCGTCTCCTCCGAAGGAGAACCCGATCCTCGCGGATCTCGTCGACTACCGCAGCGGCCTCGTGATGCTCCGCGAAGGGCGCGCGGACGAGGCGATCCAGCTCCTCGTCCAGGCTCGAAAGAGCTCGCCGCGGGACCCGCACGTCCCGAACGCGCTCGGGCTCGCGCTTCTCTACAAAAAGGACTATCCCCCGGCCATCAAGGCCTTCTCGGACGCGCTCGCGCTCGACTCCACGTTCGTGGAGGCGCGGAACAACCGGGGCGTCGCGTACCTCCAGTCGGGCAAGTGGGACGACGCGGAGGCCGACTTCGAGGCCGTTCTCGACGGCCCGCCGACGCCCGAGAAAGTCAACGCCCACTACAACCTCGGGCTCCTCTACGAGAAGCAGGGGAAGACGCACGACGCGGAGCGCGAGTACTCGCTCACGATCGCCGACTCGCCGGACAATACGCAGGCGTTCCGGTCGCGCGGCCTCGCGCGGATGAAGCTCGAGCAGAACGCGGGAGCGCTCGAGGACTTTCTCGTCGTCCTGAAGGACGAGCCCAGGGACGCCGTCGCAAACTACCAGGCCGCCATCTGCCTGCTCGCGTCCGACCGGCGCGACCTCGCCCGGAAGTTCATGCAGCGGGCCGCGGACGCCGCGCCGAACACCGAGGAGGGCCGGAAGGCGAAGCGCTGGCTCGACAACGAGCCCACGCCGCCAGGAGGGACGCCGTGAGCCTCGAGACGATCCTGTCGAGCCTCGTCGAGTCGCCGGGGGCGCTCGGTGTGGCGTTTCTCGACCCGCAGGGGACCGTGATCGCCCGGGCGGGCGACGAGTCCGCGACGGACGTCATCGGCGCGTACCAGTCGGTCTGGCTGGGCGAGCTCGGGCGCGCCGCGGACCGGGCGGGCCTCGGCCCGATCTCGGAGATCGCGCTGGAGTTCGAGGGCCGGAAGGTGCTGACGGCGCCCGTGAAGGCGGGCTACTTCCTTCTCGTCGTTCTCTCGCCGGAGGGCCGCCCGTCGGTCGTCCGCGCCGGGATGGACGCGGCCCGGCACCGCCTCGCGGCCGAGGTTTCCTGACGCCCGCCGTGCGAGACCGCGCGGCGCTCACAGGGCATGCCCACCCGCGACCTGGATGACCTGACCGGTGATCCACCCTGCGTGTTCGGATGCGAGGAAGACGATTGCGTGCGCGATGTCCTCGGGCGATCCGAGCCGGCGCATCGGAATCGAAGGCACGACCTCGCGTTCGATGTCGCCGGTGATCCAGCCTGTCTGGACCGGACCGGGGGCCACGGCATTCACGGTGATGCCGAGCGGTCCGACCTCGATGGCGATGCTCCGCGTCAGCGCCTCGAGCGCGGCTTTGCTGGCTCCGTATCCGATCTGGGTCGCGAAGGCGCGCGCCGCGTCGGTGCTCACGTTGATGATCCGGCCCCAGGTGGCGCCGCGATCCCGGTAACGTCGGACGAACTCCGCGATGAGGAGCGTTGCGGCCTCCGCGTTCACGGCGAAGTGACGTGCGAGCGAATCGGCCCGGACCTCCGTGATCGCGTCGGGCACCTCGCAGTGGGCCGCATTGTTGACGAGGATGTCGACGGATCGGCCGGCTTCCTCGAACACGGCTCGCGCCGTGGCCGGGTCGAGAAGGTCGCCGCCGACGAGAGTCGCGCTTCCGCCAGCCTCCCGTACTTCCGCCGCGACGCGTTCAGCGGCCGAACGGCCGAGCACCGAGTGGCCGATGTGAGCCGCGACGACCTGGCTGCCGTCGAGGAAATGCACGATGACACGGGCGCCCTGCGCGGCGAGCGCCCTTGCGGTAGCGGCTCCGATGCCGGAGTTGGCGCCCGTGATGAGAGCGGTCCTGCCGAGGAGTTTCGGATCGATCACCGGAGACTCCTCCCATTGTGAGACAGAACGATATCAAGCCCGGCGAGCGGGAAGGAATCGGCGCCAACGCGAGCGACGCGGGGCCCGGGCCGCGAGGCGGCGGAACGGACTCGGACGCGGAGGCCCTGCGTGCCACCCGGGTCGCGCGCTCGCTCGGGGAAGCTCGACCGTTCTCCTGCTAGTCTCGCGCTCCATGGCGTCCGACGAGACCACCGTCAAGCCGTCCCGCACGTCCGTGCTCGCCCGCCTGAAGCGCGGGCTGTTCATGACGCACACGGAGCTGATCGCGAAGGTCGGCGGGGCGATCCGCGCGAAGTTCGAGCCGGACCCGCGCGCGCTCGAGGCGCTCGAAGACGCGCTCCTGTCGGCCGACGTCGGCCCCGCGACGGCGGCCGAGCTCGTCGCCGCGGTCAAGGAGGAAGCCGGGAGGCGCGACGCGGGCGAAGCCGACGTCGTGCGCCGCGTCCTGAAGGCGGAGATCGCGCGCCGCCTGTCCGTCCCGGGCCCGCCCGTCGCGGCCGGGGTCCCGCACGTCGTCTTCATGGTCGGCGTGAACGGGACCGGCAAGACGACGACCACCGCGAAGCTCGCCTCGCGCGCCGTCGCGGACGGGACGACCGTGGTTCTCGCGGCGGCGGACACGTTTCGGGCCGCGGCGGTCGAGCAGCTCCAGATCTGGGCCGACCGTCTCGGCGTCACGCTCGTCAAGCAGAAGTCGGGCGCCGATCCGGCCGCCGTCGTCCACGACGCATGCACCGTGGCGGTCGCGAAGAAGGCCGGGATCCTCTTCGTCGACACGGCGGGGCGCCTCCACACGAAGCACAACCTCATGGAGGAGCTCTCGAAGATGCGGCGCATCGCGGCGCGTCTCGTCCCCGGGGCGCCGCACGAGGTCCTCCTCGTCCTCGACGCCGTGACGGGGATGAACGGCGTCTCGCAGGCGCGCGAGTTCACGAAGTCCGCCGGCGTGACAGGCCTCGTCCTCACGAAGATGGACGGAACGGCCCGCGGCGGCGTCATCCTCGCGATCGTGCGGGAGCTCGGTCTGCCCGTTCGGTACGTCGGCGTCGGAGAGACGGCCGACGACCTCCTCGACTTCGACCCCGCCGCCTTTGCGTCCGCGCTCGTCGATGACTGACTCGTCTCCGACCTCCCCGAGCGCGCTCGACTTCCTCTGGAGGCGCGTCCTCGAGCTGGCGGCCCGTGGCCGCTTCTCGGTGTCGCCGAACCCGCGCGTCGGCTGCGTCGTCGTGAACGCCGACGGCGCCGTCGTCGGAGAGGGCTGGCACGAGCGGGCGGGGGGCGCCCACGCCGAGGCGGTCGCCCTCAAAGCCGCGGGGGAGCGCGCGCGCGGCGCGACGCTGCTCGTGAACCTCGAGCCGTGCTCGCATTTCGGGCGAACGCCGCCCTGCACGGAGGCGATCCTCGCGTCCGGTGTCGCGCGCGTCGTGTGCTCCGTCGAGGACCCCGACCCGCGGATCTCCGGCCGCGGAGTCCGCAGGCTCCGGGACCACGGAGTGGAAGTCCTCACCGGGGCGTTTGCCGCCGAGGCGGAACGCGTCAACGAGCCGTTCCTCGTCTCGGCGCGCGAACGCCGGCCCTTCGTCCACCTGAAGTGGGCGTCGTCGCTCGACGGCAAGACGGCGACCCGGACCGGTGAATCGCAGTGGATCTCCGGCGAGATCGCGCGCCGCGACGCGCTCCTCCTGCGCGAGGAGCACGACGCGATCCTCGTCGGCGCGGGGACCGTCCTCGCGGACGATCCTCTCCTGACCCGGCGCCTCGCCCTCTCGACGGCCATCGTGCCGCACCGCCGCATCGTCCTCGACGGCGCCCTGCGCGTCGCGGCGTCCGCGCGCGTGTTTTCGGCGGCCGGCGGCGAGGTCTGGCTCGCCACGGCCGTTCCCGAGCGCGACCCGCGTCTTGCGGCGTTCCGCGACCGCGGAGTCCACGTCGTCTCGAAGCCCGGCCCGGGCGGCGGCGTGGACCTCGCCGCTCTTCTCGCGGATCTCCACGCGGCCGAGGCGCGGTCGCTCCTCGTCGAGGGCGGCGGGGTCACCGCCGCGGCGTTCCTCGCGGCCGGCCTCGTGGACCGCGTGACGGCGTATCTCGCCCCGAAGATCCTCGGCGGGGTCGAGGCGCGCGTGCCGGTCGCCGGGGAGGGCGCAGGATCGATCCTCGAGGCAATCTCGCTCACGGAAATGGAGGTCGTCCGGGTCGGCGGCGACATCCGCCTCTCGGCCCGCCGGCGCCCGGTGGCGTAGGATCGCCGGGCATGTTCACGGGCCTCGTTTCCGCGACCGCGAAGGTCGTGGCGCGCCGCTCCTCGCCGGGAGGAGGGGTCCTCTGCGTCGAGCGTCCTGCGGCGTGTGCCGACGCGGTGCTCGGCGAGAGCATCGCGGTCTCCGGAGTCTGCCTGACGGTCGTTCCGCCCATCGATCCGAACACCCTCACGTTCGACGTCTCGCCCGAGACGCTCGCGAGGTCGACGCTCGGAGGGCTCGAGACCGGGGCGAGGGTGAACCTCGAGCGGGCGCTCCTCCCGACCGACCGGCTGGGAGGGCACGTCATGGCGGGCCACGTGGACGGCACCGCCGAGGTGCTCTCCGCCGTCCGTGCGGGCGACTCGTGGACGTTCACGTTCTCGCTGCCCGCGGCCCTCGAGCGATACGCCGTCGAGAAAGGCTCGATCGCGGTCGACGGGATCTCCCTGACGATCGCGCAGCTGCGCGCCGGCTCTTTCGACGTCGCGGTCATCCCGCACACGTTCGCCCAGACGACGCTCGGCGGCCTCAAGCCGGGCGACCGCGTGAACCTCGAGGTCGACCTCCTCGGCAAGTACGTGGAGCGCCTGCTCACGGCCCGGCTCGGCGATGCGGACGCCCTCGCGCGCGACGAGCGCCTCAGGCAGCTGCTGGCCGAAGGCGCGTGACGCGCGGCGCGGCCGGCCTCCCCCCCGGCGCGACGGCCGCGCCCGGCGCGTACGTCCACGTGCCCTTCTGCGCGCACCGCTGCACGTACTGCTCGTTCGTGGCCCTGGAGGGAAAGAACGAAGAAGGAGACTTCTTCGAAGGTGTGGAGAGGGAGATCCGGAGAAGGGGAAGGGAAGAGAGGAATCTCCTAGAAGGTGAAGAGGGCGTGTCGCCCTCGAGAGGGGTCATTACGTCGGCCGAGCGGCGTCCCTTCGACACGGTGTATTTCGGCGGCGGAACCCCTTCGTACGTCGACGCGCCTCGCCTCGGCCGCCTGCTCTTCACACTCGAAGAGATCTTCGGAATTTCTTCGAATAGTGAAATCACCGCCGAGGCGAATCCCGACGATCTCGATGCCGCAAAACTCTCGGGTCTTCAGTCGATCGGGGTCAATCGCCTCTCCGTCGGCGTCCAGTCGCTCACGGACGCCGAGCTGGTTCCGCTCGAACGCCGGCACGACGCGGCGTCCGCCCGGAAGGCCGTCCGGGCCGCCGTGGACGCCTTCGGGAACGTCTCGGCGGACCTCATGATCGGGATCCCGGGGCAGACGCGGGACAGCCTCCGTTCGAGCCTGGAAGGCCTCCTGGAGGCCGGAGTCAGCCACCTCTCGGTGTACCTCCTCGAAATCGAGAAGGCGCCCCGGCTCGTGGCCCTGAAGCGGGACCGGCCCGGCCTCTTCGCGGACGACGACGAGATGGCCGAC
>DATKLW010000013.1:0-4904 GCA_035542215.1 Thermoanaerobaculia bacterium
CCGATCGTCCCGAACGGGAGCTTCGGGACCGGGATTCCCTGCCGGGTCGCGACGTCCATCGCGTGAAGCGTCTCGGCTCCGGCCTCGTTGACGGTCCACGCGAGCTTCGTCCCGTCCTCGGACAGGTCGAAAGACTGAACGTCCCACGACAGGCCTGGCGTCAGGACGTCGATCTTCCTCGTTGCGACATCGACCGCGACGAGCCGCCGGAACTCCGAGTCCGCGTCCGTGACCGCGTAGACCGTCTTCCCGTCGGGCGAGAACCGCCCGGGGCCCCACGCGACGAGCTCCTTCGACTCTGGAGAGAAGCGCGTCTTGGCGCCGGTCGCGACGTCCGCGAGCCAGAGGCGAGAGTCGTTCACCGAGATCCCCTCGAGGACGAGGAGCGTCCTTCCGTCCGGCGAAAAGTCCACGGGCGCCCAGGTTTCGCCGGAGCCCTCGAGGACCATCCGGTCCGTCTTCGTGGGGTCGGACGGGTTCATGAGCCAGATGTCGCCGTGCTTGCCCGTGCGCTTCGTCGAGGTGTAGGCCATCCAGGCCCCGTCTCGCGTGAAAGGCCCCGCCTGGTTGCGCGACGTGCCGTCCGTGAGGAGCGTGATCTTTCCGGTCCGGTCGTCGCGCAGGTAGAGCTGGTACCACTCGCCGCCGCCGACGTCCTTCGAGAAGACGACGTCGGCGGTGCCGGGACGGTAACGGGCGCCAAGGACGCGCTCCGGGTAGAACGTGAGCTGCGTCCGCGCCGCCCCCGGCGCCTTGACGCGGTGAAGCTGGGGGACGTCGCCGAATCGCGTCGTGACGATCATCTCCGGCCGCATCGGGTTCCAGGCCTGGAAGAACCTGGCCCGCGACTCCATGTACGGCAGCGCCCGATCCGCGAGCGTCTTCGGAATCGCCGGAAGGCCGTCCAGGACGAGCTGCTCGTTCGGAACGACGGCGTCGTCGGCGCTTCGCGCCGGCACCGGGAAGAAGAGAATGCCGCTTAGAAGGAGAACGCCGGCCGGGCCGGTGCCGATTTTCGGGCGCATCGCTCCTCCACCCTCTCCTAGCCGAAGACCTCGATCTTCTCGATCGTCATCTCGTCCCCGAGCACCATCGCCTGCTCGCCGACGGTCTTCCCGAGGAGCAGCTTCCCCAGCTCCGACAGGTACGAGTAGACGCCGGCCTCGGGCTTCGAGTCCCACGGGCCGAGGAGCGTGACGGTCTTCTTCCCCTTCGGCCCCCCGAGCGTCACGCGCGCGCCGGGGCGCACCTCGCTCGTGTCGATCGTCGCGGGGTCGAGGGCACGGGCCTTGCCGAGCTCCTCCTGGAGCTTGCCGGCACGGGCCGAAAGGAGCTGCTGCTTGTCACGGCGCGCCTTGTACTCGAAATTCTCCGAGAGGTCCCCTTCGGCGGCCGCGAGCGCGATCCCCTTCGTGTTCTCCGGGATCTCGACCTTGAGAATGTTGTCGAGCTCGGCGCGCTTGCGGTCGATCGAGGCGGCCGTGACGAAGAACGTGTCGTCCTCGGCCTTGCGGAGGTCCTTGAAACGCATCTCGGCGGCCGCGAGGAGGCCGTCGCGGCGCAGCGGCTCGAGCTCGTGGTGGCGCGAGAGGCCCTGAAGGAACGCGCGCGCCTCCTCGACGGAGGCCTGCTTGACGAGCCAGCCCGCGACGAGTCCGGTGCGGTCGAACATTTCGCGCACCTTCGTGCGCAGGCCGCCGAGCTCCTCCCACGAGATCGCGTCGAGGAGCCGCCCGAGGACGTTCGGGTTCAGGCGCGCGCGGAACGCGTCGTCCGTCGCCGAGCGCTGCGCGAACCACACGAAGGCGCGCGGGCCGGAGCGCGGGTTCTTGAGGAGACGGTCGAGCGTCCGCTCGCGCGTCTCGGCGTCGGTCTCCGCGAGCTTCCGGTCGATGAGGTCGATCGTCCGACCGTCCTCTTCCTTGAACATCCACTCCGCGAGGACGGCCGGGGCCTCCGCGGGCTTCTCGCGAACGAGGATCTCGATCGCCCGCTCGCGGACCGTGCGGTCCGAAAGGCGCGCGAAGAGGGCGAGCGGCTCGGCGAGGACGTGGCGCTCGATGTCCGCCGTGTGCGCGACGCCCGGCACCTTCTCGACGAGGACCGCGATCTCGAATGCGGTCGCCGAGTCCTTGTCCTCGAGCGCCTCGGCGTCGGCGACGAGGAGCTTCGCCATCGAGAGCGCGAGGTCGGCCGAGCGCTTCTGGTTCTTGCGGAAGAGGTCGAGGCGGTCCTTGAGGGAGGCCCTTTCGAACTTCGCGAGGAGCGTCGCGTCCGCCGCGTCCGCCGAGTCGGACCACTCCACGGTCGCGTTCTTGCCGCTCCCGTGGACGACGACCTGCGGGTTCTTCTTCGCGGCGGTCCACCACGAGGTCCAGGACTCTTCCGCGACGAGGCCCTTCACGGCCTCCTTGACCTCGGTCATCGTGAGGGCGCGGCCGAAAGAGTCGACGAGGTGCTTGAGAGCCGCGCCGGGATCGGCGACAACGCGCTCTCTCAGGGCGTCCGGCGCGGTGAACTTCTCGTTCAGGAAGTGGTCCGGGGGGAGCGGCACGAGCTGGCGCGACGCGATGCCGATCGGCACCGCGACGCCCTTGGCGGCCTCGAAGTCGAGCCGGACGACGCTGAGCGCGAAGTTCGTCTCGACGACCTTTCCGGCGCCGCGCCCGGCCATCGCGAAGACCTTTCCGGTCTCGAACGGAAGCCAGGCTTCGGCCTTCTCGGCGCGCGCGAGGCCGTCGGAAGGGTCCTTCGCCTCGCGGAACTTGAAACGGCCCAGGAGGCTCGCGAGCGACGAGGCGCCGGGCCACGCGGCCGCGAGAACGTCCTCGAACAGGCGGTGGAAGCCGTCGGGCGTCGAGGGGGTCGCGCCGGCCCGGACGGCCTCTTTCAGGATGGTCCACCGCAGCTTCGCAGCCTCGGCATCCTTCGATTTCTTCAGGGCAGCTTCGGCAGCGCCCGCGAGGGCCTGCAAGCGCGGCTTCTGCCCCGCGCGCGCGAGGCCGCGGAGGGCTCCGAGGATCGTCTCCTCGTTCAGGAGAGGATCCGCGAGCGCCTCCTGGAACACCGTTTCGACGAGATCGAAGCGCTTCTCGGTGAGAAGGCTCTGCAGCGAGGCGCCGCCGGTCAACCGAGCATTCCCTTCTTGAGGTCCTCGGACGGTGGCTTTGGTCCGAGCCAGAGCGAGAACAGGGCTTCCGAGAACTCCCTGCCCTCGATGACGCCAAGAGCCTTGTCGCCCAGAGCGACGGTCGTGCCCTTCCCCGGCAGATAGGAGAACGAGAGCGTCTGTGTCTCCTTCACGTCCACGAGCAGGCCGTAGAGCTTCTCGATCGCGGCTTTCTGGGAGGCCGCCTTCTCTTTCGCGTTCGCCTCGAAGCCCTCGACGAAGGCGTCCTGGAGCTGGCTCTTCGAGACGTCGCGCAGGAACGTCATCCGGACGGCTTTCGCCTGGTCGGAGGCGAGGATGGCGGCGGCGTCCTTCGAGGGAGTCTCGAGGTAGAGCCCGCCGACGTAGACTTTGAACACGACTTTCTTGCGGAGGCCGACTCCGTTCAGCTTCAGCGTCTTGTCGCCCACGGAGATCGTTTCGGGCATGTTCACGCCTGCGAGCTCCTTCGCGGCGGCGGGGCGGCCCGGGACGGCGGCGGCGAAAGCCGCAGCGGCGAGCACGAACAGGGGGGCGCGTTTCATCGAATTCCTCCTCAGACGGAACGGGGATTCTAGCTTTGCTTAGGACCCGAGCGTTTCCTGTGAGTCCCCGGCAGGGGAATCGGTGATTTTCTTCGAAGGTGAAAGAATCCGGGGCACCGCAGAAGCGGGTAGGGGTCGCCGATGCGCAAGGCTCGCGCTCATTCACCTTCTAAGAAGAAAAGGGCGAAACCCGCCGCGAGGAGTCGGCAAGCGACGACGCCGCCCCTTCGGCCTGCGCCGGGTCCGAAAGCAAAAAAATCCTCCCCAGCCCCGGTTTCGCCCACCCTCGAGGTCTCGTTCGACTCGATCGAGGTGAAGCGCGGCGGGTGGCCCGACGACCCCGCGCCGGCGGCCGACCTCTCGCTCATCCTCCAGCTCGAAATGCCGTCGGCCGCGCCGCCGGGGGCGGCTCTCGCCTCGGCGCGCCTGCCGTTCCGGACGGCGATCGGCGGGACGGTCGCCGCGTCGGACCTGCCCCCGGACGCCTCGGGGAGGCCCTTCTTCGGCAGGCCCGTGAACGTTTCGAACCACGTGAACCTCCACGCGCGCCTGTTCGTCGACCGCACGAACGCGATCGGCCCGATTCTCGACGCGGCCCTGAACACCGTGATCGGAGCGTTCGTCGGCCGGATTCCGCTCCTCGCCTCCCCCGCGCGCGACGTCCTTCACATCCAGGTCGGGAACGTGATCTCGACGGAGCTCGCGCGTGCGACCGCGATCGTCCCGTCCGACGAGTCGATGCGCGGGACGCACCCCGTCACGATCGCGCTCGTCGCGCCGCGCGCGATCCCGGGCGTCCGGGCGCCGGCGGGGATTCCGAACGGGACTCGCCAGAGAGTCGCCGTACAGGAGGGCGACCTCGTCGCGCTCCTCCACCTGACGCTCACGTTGACGCTTCCGGGCTGAAGAATCAGGCCCGGATCTCGCCGAACTTCGCGACGCGGGTGAACTGGTCGCGGATCGCCGACAGGAGCGCGATCCGGTTCGCCTTCACGTCTTCGTCCTCGGCCATGACGAGAACCTCGGTGAAGAAGCGGTCGAGCGCGGGGCCGAACGACGCCATGATGCCGAGCGCGTCGTGGAAATGGCGCTGCGAGAGGAGGTCGTCGATCATCCCTCGGGCCTGCAGGAAGTCGCCCGCGAGCGCCTGCTCGGCCTCGTCGGTCATCTTCGCGGGGTCGAGCTCGCCGGACGCGCCCGGCGCCTGAGCC
>DATKLW010000014.1:0-25321 GCA_035542215.1 Thermoanaerobaculia bacterium
GGCGACTCAAGCTCATGGTTCTCGCTTGCGCTGGACGCCGCCGCCGCTCCGGCGAGCGCGCGGTCGGCGCGCGTCGATCTCTCGGCGGCCGCTGGCGGCGACGTCCACGGCTCCGCGATCGGCGCTTGGTTCGACGACGTCGTTTTCTCGGAGGGCCAATCGACGTGGACGTCGTTCGTGCCGGCTGCGGCATCGATCAGAGGGATGAATGGAAGCCGCTGGACGACGACGCTCACGCTTTCCAACGCCGGATCGGATGACGCGACGGTTTACGTATCCGGCGTCGCCACGAACGTCGCGGCAGGCGCCACGGTCACGCTGCCAGACGTCGTCCACGACACGCTCGGACTCGACCAGACCTGGCTCCCCTTGCGAATCCTCTCGACGTCTCCGGGCGTCGCCGTCACGGCGGAAACCTCGTCGCCGAGCGGCGCCGGGTCGGTCGGGCAGGCCCTCGCTGCGCTCACTGCGCGCGACCTCGCCGGCGCGACACCGAAGTCGATCGCGCCGGTCCGCGACGACGACGCCTTCCGGACGAACCTCGTCCTTGCAAACGCCACATCGGCTCCTCTCGTCGCTCACGTGGACCTCTTCGACGGCTCGGGCGCGGCCCTCGGTTCGCGCGACGTCCCCCTCGACGCGAATGCGGCTACGCAGATCGATGCCGTGGTCTGGACGCTCTCCGGAAGGAGCCTCGACGCCGGACGTCTCGCGATCTCGACGCCCACACCCGGCGGCCTCGTCGCCGCGTACGCGTCGGTCATCGACAACGTGACGAACGACCCGCGGACGCTCCTGCCGCGCTGAGTCGCGTGGACGCGCCCGCGGAGGTCCGTTCCGGATGCTTCCGGCAGCAAACCGGGGGATGATCCGTCGAAAGGTGGCCGGGGGGACCGGCACTTCCATGGAATCGGGGGGCCAATGCGCTCATTCCTTCGCGGTCCGGTCGTTGTCTTCGGGGTCTTCTTCGTCGCGGCCGCGCCTGCCGCCGCCCAGAACCTCCTCGTGAACCCCGGCTTCGACCGGGACCTGTCCGGGTGGGACGTCCACACGGAGTTCTACCCGCCGTTTCTCGTCGGCGCGTCCGCGCAATGGGCCGCGACCGACGCCCACACCGTTGGCACCTCCGGGAGCGTGCATTTCCAGCTGACCGGCGCCTCGCAGTCCGTGAACCGCGTCCTGCTTTCGCAGTGCGTCGCGGCCGTGCCGGGACGGCGGTACGACGGGGGCGGGCTGATCCGGACCGACGACCAGCTCCAGTCCGGAGTCCTCGTGCGACTCGAGCTCTTCGCGGCTCCCTCCTGCAGCGGAAGCCCCACCGTTCCCGGACCCGCGGACGTGTATTCCCTCCCGCCGGGCGCCACCCACAACAACTCGGCAGGGCTCTGGCTGCCCGCCACGGTAAGCGCGATCGCGGGCACGGACACGAAAAGCGTCCGTTTCAGCGCCGGCATCGACGCGGTCACGCTCAGCCCGTTCACGTCGTCCTTCAACGGGTTCTTTGACGCCGCCTTCCTCACGCAGGGCGATCCCGCGGCCACGTGGATCCTCCCGTCGAGCGCGAGGGTGCCCGGCTTCTCCGGCAGCAACTGGACGACGACGCTCACGCTCGCGAACGGGGGCGCGGCCGACGCCTACGTGACCGTGAAGTTCCTCGGCCACGACACGGACGGCCGAAGCGGCGAAGAGAAGCCCGTGATCATTCCCGCCGGGGTTCTCGTGGAGTACCCGGACGTCCTCAAGTCGCTCTTCGGCAGGGACCTGGACTGGGGCGCGATCCTCGTCACGTCCTCCTCCATGAGCGTCTCCGTCCAGAGCGAGACCTCGACGCCCGCTGTTTCACGCGGCTCCGTCGGCCAGGCGCTCCCCGCCCTCGGCCCGCCGGATTACGCGAGCGCGACGCCGAAGACGCTTGCGCCGGTCCGCGAGAACGCGTTCTTCCGCACGAACCTCGTCCTCGCGAACCCGACGGAGATTCCCGTCACCGTGCACGTCGCCCTCTTCGCCGCCGACGGCGCGCCGCTCGGCGCTCAGGACGTCTCCCTGCCGCCGCTCGGGATGACGCAGCTCTCGGGCATCGCGGCGCTCCTCGGGGCCGCACCGCTCGACACGGGGCGGATCGCCGTCTCGACGCCCACGGCCGGAGGGCTCGTCGCGGCCTACGCCTCGATCATCGACAACGTGACGAACGACCCGCGGACGCTGCTGCCGCGCTGAGGCGCGCGCCTACTCCACCGTGACCGACTTGGCGAGGTTGCGGGGCTGGTCAACGTCGCAGCCGCGGCGGCGCGCGGCGTGGTACGCGAGGAGCTGGAGCGGGACGACGGCGACGACCGGCTGGAGGGCCGGGTGGACCTTCGGCATCACGAGCGTCTCGTCCGCGAACGTCGAGACGTCCGTGTCGCCCGGGTTCACGAGCGCGAAGAGGATTCCGTCGCGCGCCTTGACCTCGCGCAGGTTCGACGCCGTCTTGTCGTAGAGCGCGTCGCGCGGCGCTATCCCGACGATCGGCATCGCCTCGTCGATGAGCGCGATCGGCCCGTGCTTCATCTCGCCGGCGGGATATCCCTCCGCGTGGATGTACGAGATCTCCTTGAGCTTGAGCGCGCCCTCGAGGGCGATCGGGTAATGCGCGCCCCGCCCGAGAAAGAGCGCATGCGAGACCTTCTCGAAGCGCGCCGAAAGCTTCTCGATCGTGGGCTCGAGCTCGAGCGTCTCGCGAAGCGCCGCCGGGAGGCGCGCGAGGGCCGTGAGGAAATCCGCGTCGACGGGCGTGCTCTTCCCGGCCCGGACGGCTCTCACGTAGAGGGAGAAGAGGACGAGCGCCACGAGCTGCGTCGTGAAGGCCTTCGTCGAGGCGACGCCGACCTCCGGCCCGGCGTGCGTCGCGAGGACGCCGTCGACGAGGCGCGCGATCGCCGAGCCCGGCACGTTCACGACGCCGACCGTGCGGCCGCCGAGGGCCTTCGCCTCCCTGAGGGCCGCGACCGTGTCGGCCGTCTCGCCCGACTGCGAGATCCCGAGGACGAGCGTCCGGGAGTCGACGAGCGGCGCGCGGTACCGGAACTCCGACGCGTAGTCCACGTCGGTCCTGACGCGCGCGATCTCCTCGAGAAGGAACTTCGCGACGAGCCCGGCGTGCCAGCTCGTTCCGCAGGCGACGATCTGGACGCGGTCGACCTCGCGGAGGAGCGCCATCGGGACGCCCATCTCCTCCTCGTTGAAGAAGCCGGTCTCGAGGCTGAGCTTGTTCCCGATCGTCTCGATCACGACGGTCGGCTGCTCGGCGATCTCCTTGGCCATGAAGTGCGGGTAGCCGCCCTTTTCGGCCGAGACCGCGTCCCACGGCACGCGGGTCGCCGGCCGGACCCGTCGCGCGCCGTCGAACCCCGTGACGGTCACCCCGTCCGCCGTGATCCGCGCGAGGTCCCCGTCCTCGAGGAAGACGAGGTCGCGCGTGTGCGGGAGGAGGGCCGTCGCGTCCGAGGCGACGAAGTTCTCGCCCTTTCCGATCCCGAGGACGATCGGCGGGCCCCACTTGAGGGCGTAGAGGACGCCGGGCTCGTCCGCCGAAAAGAGAACGAGCGCGTACATGCCCTTCAGCCCGGCCGCCGTCTCGCGGACGATCTCCGCGAACGGCTTGCCCGGCGCAGCCCGGCGTGCCGCCGCGAGGGCGTGGGCGACGACCTCGGTGTCCGTCTCCGAGAGGAAACGGACGCCCGCCTTCTGCAGGCCCTGCTTGAGCGGCAGGAAGTTCTCGATGATGCCGTTGTGGATCACGACGATCCGGCCCGAGGCGTCGCGGTGCGGGTGCGCGTTCTCCTCGGACGGGCGGCCGTGCGTCGCCCAGCGCGTGTGTCCGATCCCGAACCGGCCGGGCGGCGGCGACAAGGCGATCTTTTCGGTGAGGTTCCCGAGCTTGCCCTCGCTGCGCGCGACGCGAACCTCGCCGTCGTCCCCGACGACCGCGATTCCCGCGGAATCGTAGCCGCGGTACTCGAGGCGGGTCAGGCCGTCGAGGAGGATGGGGGTCGCCGGGCGGTCGCCGACGTAGCCCACGATCCCGCACATCGGATCAACCCTTCTTCTTCTTTCGCGCCCGGTAGGCGGCGCCGCCGCCCTCGAGATTTCTCTGCGGCGTGCGGGAGACGGCGAGGCCGTCCTTCGGAACGTCCTTCGTCACCGTGGTCCCCGCGCCGACGATCGCGCCGTCGCCGACCGTCACGGGCGCGACGAGCTGCACGTCGGAGCCCACGAAGACGTCCGCGCCGATCGTCGTCCGGTGCTTCGCGTAGCCGTCGTAGTTGCACGTGATGACGCCCGCGCCGACGTTCGTCCGAGCCCCGATCTCCGTGTCGCCGAGGTACGTGAGGTGGTTCGCCTTGACGCCCTCGCGGAGCTTCGCCTTCTTCGTCTCGACGAAGTTCCCGACGTGGACCCCCGGGGCGAGCTCCGTGCCCTCGCGCAGACGCGCGAACGGCCCGACGATCGAGCCGTCTCCGACGACGGCGGACTCGATCACGCAGTAGGGCTTGACGACGACGTTCTTCCCGAGAACCGTGTCCCGGACGACGCAACCCTGGCCGATGACGGTGCCGCCGCCCACGCGCGTCTTTCCGAGGAGCGTCACGAACGGCTCGATCGTCGTGTCCTCTCCGAGGACGACCGTTTCGTCGAGCGTGACCGTCTCGGGACGCAGGATCGTCGCCCCGCCCCGCATCGCGGCCCGGACGGCGCGCTCGCGAAGGAGGCGGTCCACGTCGGCGAGGTCCTCACGTGAATTGACCCCGAGGGCGGAAGAGGGATGGCCTTCGAGGAGGAGAACGCGGCGGCCGGCCTTCCGCGCGAGGGAGAGCACGTCGGTCAGGTAGAACTCGTTCTGGGAATTCTTCGAAGTAAGAACGGGAAGGGACTTCTCCAGGAAAGCCCGGTCGAATGCGTACGTGCCGGTGTTGATTTCCCGGATCCCCTTTTCTTTGTTCGAAGAGTCCTTCTCTTCTCTTATCCGAACAAAAGACTTCTTCTTGTCCCGCACGATGCGGCCGTAGCCCGCGGGGTTCGCGAGCGTCGCCGTCAGGACGGCCACCGCGGCCTTCTTGTCCGCCTTCAGCGCGTCCACGAGGCCCTTCACCGCGTCCGCGGAGAGGAGCGGGACGTCGCCCGAGAGAACGACGACCGTCTTCGCGTTGCCGAAACCGCCGGCGGCAGCCGCGGCGCGCACCGCGTCGCCGGTGCCGCGCGGCGGGTCCTGGATCGCGACGCGCACACGCGGGTGGTGCGCCGCCAGGAACGCGCCGACCATCCCTCTTTCTTTCGGGGAATCTCCCTCCGAGTCCTTCTTCGAGACGACGACGACGACGTTCGCCGGATCGCCCGCGACGGCGAGGGCGGTCTCGAGCGCGCACTCGAGGAGCGGGCGGCCCGCCGCCTCGTGGAGGACCTTGGGCCGCGACGACTTCATCCTCACGCCGCGGCCCGCGGCCAGGAGGACGACGGCCGTCACGCGCCTCCCGCGACGAGCTCCGTGAACCCCTGCGTTCCGCGCAGAGCCGAGAGATCGGCTTCGAGGCGCGCCTGGATGCGATTGTGGTCGTCGGCCGCGATCGCCTTCTTGAGCGACTGGAGCGCCTGTTCGGCGTCGCCCTGCAGCGCGAAGCAGCACGCCGCGAGGTAGTGGGTTCGGCCATCTCCGTCCTTGCGCCCGGCGCTCTTCTTGAGCAGGTCGAGGGCCTTCTCGACGTTGCCGCGGTTCTTCTCGAACACGGCCGCGTGGTAGATCTCTTCCGGGCTGTCCATCGCGAGGCCCTTCGCCTTCTTGCCGTTCCGGCAGGCCGCGAGGTACATGCGCGCGCGATCGAGAAACTCCTTCTCGTCCGGGTGCTTCTCGATCAGGTCTTCGAACTTCCGCGCGGCATCGTCGAAGTGGCGCTTGTGGAAGAGGTCGATGGCCTTCTCGTATTCCTTGCGCGCCGCCGAGGACTCCCGCACGGCTTCCTTCAGCGAAACCGGCGCCTTGCGCGCTTTCTCCGGCTCGGGCGCCGTCAGCTTGAGCTGCCGGATCTTCTTCTCGAGATCCTCGAGAGAGAGGCCCAGCTTGCGCGACAAGGTCTGGGAGTCCATTCGCCCGAAATTGGCCTTGAGCCACCGGGCGTCGTCTTCGGTCCACTTGCGTGTGTTGGTCAAGGGCCCTCCGGGACGCGGGCGGCAGCCCGCAAGGACGGCAGATTCTCGTTACGTCGCCCTTTTCCGTCAAGGACGCCCGAAAAAGCCGCCCGCGGCTCCCCCAACGTAGGTCGCGGCCCGATCCCTGTCACCCCGGACCGTCCGCCGGCCCCCCGGACCGTCGAAACGCGGTAGCCTGCCGGCGTGTACGAGCTGCCTGTTTACTGCACCCAGTGCTCGCGCAAGCTCGAAACCCGGGAGATCGGCCCCGGACGCACCGTTCCCGTTTGCCCGTCCTGCGGGGCCGTGCACTGGATCGACCCGAAGGTCGCCGCGGGCGTCCTGATCGTCCGCGACCAACGCGTTCTCCTCGTCAAGCGCGCCATCCAGCCCGGCTACGGCAAGTGGACGTTTCCCGGGGGCCACGTGGACCGCGGCGAGACGGTCGAGGAGGCCGCCCTGCGCGAGACGCTCGAAGAGTGCGGGGCGATCGCCGACCTCGGCGAGCTCCTCGGCCTCTATTCCTACCCGGGGAAGCCCGTGGTCGTGGCCGTCTACCGGGGCGCCCTCGCGCCCGGCAGCCGGGAGCCGCACGCGGGCGACGAGACGCTCGAGATCGGGTGGTTCACCCGCGAGGAGGCCGCGGGCCTCGAGCTGGCCTTTCAGTCGGTCGCGGACTCCCTGACGAAGCTCTTCGGGCGCCCGTATGTCGTCTGAGGGAAGAGATCGTCCCCCTTCGGACATCCAGGGAGGGAGGGTGCACCGTATCCCTCCGAACGGAGATCGTCACGCCATGCGCCGCAATGCCCGCTTCCTGCTTCCTCTCTTCGGCCTTCTGCTCCTCTCGGCCCTCGCACGTTCGGACGAACCGACCAGGGCCACGCCGCCCGCCCCAGCCGGCCTCGCGAAAGCCACGTTCGCGGGCGGCTGCTTCTGGTGCATGCAGGGGCCGTTCGACGAGGTCCCGGGCGTCGTCTCGACGACGGTCGGCTACACGGGCGGCAAGCTCGCGGGCGCGACGTACCACCAGGTCGGCGCCGGCGGCACCGGCCACCGCGAGTCGATCGAGGTCGTCTTCGATCCGAAGAAGGTCTCCTACGAGAAGCTCCTCGACGTCTTCTGGCACAACGTCGACCCGACGTACGCGGGGGGCCAGTTCTGCGACTCGGGCTTCCAGTACACGACCGCGATCTTCTTCCATGACGACGCCCAGCGGGAGGCGGCCGAGGCCTCGAAGAAAGCGCTCGAGGCCTCGCACGTCCTCAAAGCGCCCATCGTGACGGAGATCCTGAAGGCGGGCGTCTTCTGGGCGGCCGAGGACTACCACCAGAAGTACTACAAGAAGAACCCGATCCGGTATCACTACTACCGCTCGGGCTGCGGCCGCGACGCGCGTCTGAAGGAGATCTGGGGCGCGGCGGCCCCGGTCCACTAGCCGTCGAGCGGCGTCTTCGAGAAGAAGCGCGCCCCGAGCTTTGCGGGCACGCTGCGCGGGGCGAAGCGTCCCAGGAAGATCCAGGCGCGGTCGAGCGGGTGCGTCACGACGAACGCCTTCCGCTTCCGGACGGCCTCGAGGCCGATCTTCGCGACGGCTTCCGCCGTCATCTCCGGAAACGGCGTCGCCTCGGCGCCCTTCATCCGCGCGACGGCGTGGAAGTTCGTCTTCGTGTACCCGGGGACGAGGCACGTGACCGTCACGCCGTCCTTCCTCGCTTCCTCGTGGAGGGAGTGCGTGAAGTGCAGGATGAAGGCCTTGCTCGCGCCGTAAACCGAGAAGTACGGCGTGGGGTAGAAGGCCGAGGTCGAGGCGACGTTCAGGATCGCGCCCGCGCGGCGCGCCTTCATCGCAACGAGGAACCGGTGCGTGAGCTCCGCCGTCGCGACGACGTTCAGCTCGAGGAGCTCGTGGACCCTCCCGATGGCAAGCTCCGTCTCGGGACCGTTCAGGCCGAAGCCCGCGTTGTTCGCGAGAAGAGCGACGGGCCGTCCGGCGCCCTCCGTCGCGTTCCAGACGGCGTCGCGGCCCGCGGGCGTCCCGAGATCGGCCGCGAGGACGTCCGCCGTCACGGCGTGCGCGGCGCGAAGTTCCCGCGCGAGGTCCTCGAGCGCCGACGCGCTCCGCGCGACGAGAACGAGGGACGCGCCCTCCGCGGCGAGCGCACGCGCGAGGGCGGCTCCGATGCCGGACGACGCTCCCGTCACGACGGCGAGTCCCCGCGCGGGCGTCACAGCTTCTTCTCCGGGTCCTTCGGCCGCGCGACCTCGACGACGCGGTAGCCGAGGAGGCTTCGCATCGCGAGCGCCGGGGCGAAGACGTCCGCGGGCGGCGACGGGGCCATCTGAGGCAGGACCGCGAGCACGAGCGCCGGAGAAACGCCGTCGAGGACGGCGTACGCCGCGAACCAGTCGCGCGCGCCGAGCGCGGGGACGGTCAGGTCCACGCCGTCGATCCGGAGAGCGAACGCCGCGGGTGGAACGGCCGTCCAAAGGCCCGGCCGGCTCGCGGGCGCCTTGCCCGCGAGCTCCACGGCGCGCCGCAGAAACGTCGCCGCCGGCTCACGCAGGGACGCCCCCGCCGTTGCGAACGGCACGGACGCGCTCCCGCCGCCCTTGAGCTCCGCGCGGGCGTTCGACGAGATCCAGAGCGTCGTCGAGGCGGGGATCGTCGCGTTTCCCTCGGGCCAGAGGCCGGGGAGAAGGAGCTCGGTCGCGGTCCCGAAGTCCGGAAAGAAGAGCGTCCCGCCGACCTCCCGCGTCTCGTACGCGGCCGGGATCGTCGGCTCGGGCGTCGCGCCGCGCGGCGCGTTCGCCCGCGCGCGCACCCAGTCCTCGCGGCGGCGGGCGGACTCGGGCTTCTCGACGCGCACCTGGCCGGTCCACTTCAGCCGGAGCCTCCCCTTGTCGATCTCGAGGATTTCGACCTCGCGCCGCGCGAGGTCGGGGACGTCCTCGCCGTCGACGCCCGGCAGGTTCGGGACGAGCGTGAGGAGAAGGCCCGGCTCGAGCGGGATCCCGACCCCGGAAGAGGGGGGCGCCGGCACGGCCGTGGGCACGGCCGTCTCGCGCGAGCGCGGCGGACCGCACGCGACGACGACGACGCCGCCCGCCGCAAGGAGCGAAAGGGCGACGCGGCTCGCGGCGCGCATCGTGCTCAGCGGTTCGAGATGTCGTTCAGGCGCTCGTCGAACGGGATCGGATAGACCTCGATCGCCGTCACCTTGTCCGTGCGCGGGCGCCAGCGGTTGATCGAACCGACGAGCCGCGGGTCGCCGGACACCGTCGACGGCATCTCGCGCTCGAAGTCGCCCCGGAAGTCGAGAATGACGCGGGAGAAGCCGGCCTTCAGCGAGGGCGCCTTCCAGTCGATCTGGCGCGGATCCGCGACGAACGCCTTCGCGGCCGCCTCGAGCCGGTCGTCGAGATCCGACGCGTCCCAGGGCTCTTTCGCGAGCGGCGGTCCGCCGCGGCGCGCCTTCACGAGCGCGAAGTGAACGCGCGCGTCCGTGAACTTCCGGTATGCGATCCCCGCGATCTGGTTCAGGGAGAGGTCATGGCCGCCGACGACGTACTTCGTGCCGGAATCGAAATGCGCCTCGATGCCCTTGAAGCTCTGGGGGCGGTTGAAGCGCAGGACGCCGCGGATCGCACAGGCGTTGTAGGCGTTGATCCAGTACGCGAGCTGGTCGGGCTCCGTCGGAAAGAGATGCCGGTGCGAGTCCGGCGAGACACGCGCGAGCTCCGCCATGTACTCCTGGAGGGTCGACTCCTCGAGCGACGCGGTCGCGTAGTCCACGAGCCCGTCCTGCACGACCTTCTCGAGGAAGCGGCCGAAGATGCCGTGCGGAAACTTCCCGGCCGACGGGACATCCGACTGCGCCTTCACGGCCGGCGCCACGGTCTCGCACGACGCGCCCATGAGAGCGAGCGCGAGGACCGCGCAGGCGGCCGCGGAGAGGAGTCTCGTGTTCGTCATGACGGCCTCAGCCGATGACGTCTTCCGTGCCGTCGACGCCGAGCACGTTGCCCGAGAGCCATACCGTGCCCGGCTGCGAGAGCGCGACGATCACATTGGCGACGTCAGCCGGGGTCGTGAGCCGGCCCGCCGGGTGGATCGCGAGACAGCGCTCGATCATCGCGGCATTGCCGGGGATCTTGCGCAAGGCGGGCGTGTCCGTGACGCCCGCGCGGATCGCGTTGACCGCGATCTTCCTCGTCACGAGCTCCACGGCGAGCTGCCGGCAATGACTCTCGAGGGCCGCCTTGGCGGCCGAGACGGCGCCGTAGGACTTCCAGATCCGGTGCCCGCCGGAGGACGTCATCGCGAAGACGTGGCCTCCTTCCGCGAGAAGACCCGCGGCGAGCAGGTCCTGCACCCAGTAGACGAGCGAATGCGCCATGACGTCGAGCGTCATGTCCATCTGGGCGTGCGAGATCCGGTCCGCGGGCGCGTCCGCGAGGAACGGCTTGAGCGTCCCGAACGCGAGCGAATGGAGGACGACGTCGATCCCGGCCCGGCGGCCCTCGCCGTCGAGAACCTTGCCCATCTCGGCGATCACTTCGGCGCGCTTTTCGTCGTCCGCGGCGTTCACGTTGAAGAACACGGGGCGCGCGCCGGCGGCCGAGATCTGCGCCGTGATGCGGTCGACGTTGGGCTGCGTCGCCTTGCGGTCGAGGTGGACGCCGAACACGTTACGGCCCGCGCGGGCAAGCGCGAGCGATGCGCCTTCCCCGAATCCGGAGGAGGCCCCGAGGACGAGGGCCCACGTACGGTTTGCCATGGCCCGGCATGCTAGCAGGCGACTCGGTATCCTCGCCCCGGAAGCCTGCCGTGCCCGACCCGCCCTTCCCGCCCTTCCGCGCCCGGCTGCGGTCCGGCCCGCCGCTCGTCCTCGACGCGGCGCTCGGAACGGACCTCCTCGCGCGCGGCGCACGCCTGCCGCCCCCCCTCTGGAGCGCGCAGGCCCTCCTCGACACGCCGGGCCTCGTCGAGGCGATCCACCGCGAGAACGCCGCAGCGGGCGCGGACGTCCTCACGATCGCGAGCTTCCGGCTGCATCGGAGGAACGTGGAAAACACTTCTTGCTCCCTCTCGAACCGGCAGCTCATCGACGTATCGGTGGCTCTGGCGCGGCGGGCGGCGTCCGGAGTTTCTTCGAAGGTGGAAATTGCGGATGCGCTCCCGGAAACGAGGGAGGAAGGGCGCCGGGCCGCCCGCCCGGGCCGGGGCGCCACACGACCTTCCAAGAAAATCCCCGGCGCCATCGCGGTCGCCGGATCGCTGGCTCCGCTGGAAGACTGCTACCGGCCCGATCGGGTCCCGAAGCAAAACGATCTTCGCCTCGAACATCGCGAAATGGCCGCGGCGCTCGCCCGGGCGGGGGTGGACCTCGTCCTCGTCGAGACGATGAACACGGTCCGCGAAGCTGCCGCCGCCTCGCGCGCGGCCGCCGCCACCGGATTGCCCGTCGTCGCCTCGTGCGTCACGGACGGGCGCGGGCACCTCCTCTCCGGCGAGTGCGTCGAGGACTTCGCCCGCGCGCTGCTCTCGCTGCCGTCGCCGCCCGACGCCCTCGGGATCAACTGCGTGGCCGCGGGAGACCTCGCGGTGGACCTCGCGCGCCTCGCGGCGGCCGCGCCGGGCGTTCCGCTCGCCGCGTACGGCAACACGTTCGCGAAGCCCGTGTCGCCCGAGGACTACGCGTCGCTCGCGGTGAAGTGGGTGGACCTCGGCGCCCGCCTCGTGGGGGGCTGCTGCGGGACGACGGCCGCGCACACCGCGGCCGTCGCGCGGCGGCTCACGGGAAGTAGCCCCTGATCGTCTTCGCCCGCAGCCTGGGATCCTTGAGCTTCACCTCGATCGTGCGGAACTGGTTCTCGCCCTTTTGGGAGTTCGTGAGGTACCGCAGGAAGTACTGAGAGCGGAGCTCGGTCTCGATCTTCTTGTAGACCTCCGGCAGCGCCGACGCCTTGCTGACGAAAAACGCCTCGGCGCCCGTGTCCGCCGCGAGCTCCGTCATCCGCCCCTTGATTCCCCGGTCGAGGAACGAGATGTTGAGGCCGATGAAGTAGATCGGGACGCCGGCCGAGCGCGCGTAGCGGCGCAGCGTGGCGTAGTCCGTCCACGAGTGGTTGTCGTCGCCGTCCGTCAGGCAGACGACCGCCTTGCGGCCGGGCGTCGCCCGGAACTGATAGAGCGACATGATCACGGCGTCGTAGAGGGCCGTCGCCCCGTTCGCGTGCGTGTCCGCGATCGCGCGCTCGAGGTCGATCGCCTTGTGCGACATGGAGGCAAGGAGCGTCGGCCGCTCGCGAAACTCGATCACGAAGCCCTGGTCCTTCTCTTTCGAGACGAGACGCGTCACGAACTCCGACGCCGCCTGGTGGACCATCGGCATGGCTTCCTTCATCGAGCCCGAGCCGTCGATCAGGATCCCGAGGGAGAGCGGAAGCGACTCGGCGAACTCGAAGCTCGTGAGCTCCTGCTTCACGGCGTCCTCGGTCACCGTGAAGTCCTCCTTCGTGAGGTCCCGCACGAGGCGCCCTTCCGCGTCGTAGACGGAGACCGGCAGCTCGACGAGGTCGACTTCGACCTTCGACATGAAGCGCGACTCGCCCTTGAGGAGCTTGAGGTCCGTGAACTCCTTGCCGTCCTGGTCCGTCGCGGTCGCGCGCATGAGTGTCGCCTTCTGGATCTGCGCGACGGGGACCATGGCGACGTACGGGGGCGCGGACCATTCCTTGACCTTGGCGTCGTCCAGCCAGAGCTCGAGCTTCGTGGCCATGCCGCCCGCCATCGACTGGACGGCGACCTTGATCTCGACGAGGTCGCCGGCGGATTTCTGCTTCGGGAGCTCGAGGAGGCGCACGGCGAGGCGCGAGTCCTTCTCGTTGATCGCCCAGGCGTCCTCGTCCACGAAGTTGCCCTGGGCGTCGTATCCGAGGGCCTTGAGCGTCTGTCTCTTCGGGACCTTCCCGAGGTCCAGCTCGACCTCGTACGGGGGCCGGTTCTTCACGAGGACCTTCTTGTCCTCGAGCCAGAACTCGACGCGCGTGACGGGCGGCTTCACCTCGCAGCCGACGCGGAGGAGGCCGACGGGCACCTCGGTTTCGGGCGCGAGAATCTTCACGAGGTTTCCGGCGTTCGGCGGCGCGGCCTGCCGGTTCTCGGACTCGAGCACGACGGCGGAGGCGCTCGGGAGGCCGCCGGCGTCCATCCCGGCGTCCTCGGCGCGGAAGTCGGCGGTCATCTCGGGCACCGCGACCGTGACGGCTCGCGTCCCGACGGCGCGGCCCGCGGCCCCCTCGAGCCGGAACTGGATGTCGTACGTGCCGGGCGGCAGCGGCCGCAGGAACGAGATCGTGACCGGCTTGCCGTCGTCCGCGCCGAGGTCGACGTCCGCGGGGATGCGGAACGCGTCGACGTTCGCACCCTTCGGGTCGCTCACGACCCCGGAGAGCAGGAACGAGACCATGTGCGGGGCGCCGCCGACGCCCCTGAGGTCGCCGCGGTTCACCGAGAGGATGAACTTGACGGCCGTCTTCGAGCCGGTCCTCCCGAGGAATTGCTCGCGGACGTCGAGAGGGATCGACACACCGGGGGCGTCGATCCGGCTCTTCTGCGCGCCCGTCGGGGGCGCCGGCTGCCCGGAGGCGGAGCCGCAGAGCGCGAGGAGGGCCGGGAGCCACGCGAGACTCTTTCGCATCCGAGCATCGTAAACTGTCCTGCCCACGCGACACATCCCCCGTTCGGAGGCGCTCGATGCAATTCTCCTTCCGCCGGCCTGCCATCTTCGCCGTCTCCCTCGCGCTCGCGGCCGCCCCGGCCGCCGAGATGGCCCAGGCCTCGCCGCCCGCCGGCAGCGACGCGTATCTCGACGCCACCGCGGCGCGGTGGCAGGACGTCTCGCGGAAGATCTGGGAGTTCGCCGAGACCGGGCTCAAAGAGACACGGTCCGCCGCCCTCCTCGAGGACGCTCTGGAGAAGGAAGGGTTCGCCGTGACGCGCGGCGTCGCGGGCATGCCGACCGCGTTCGTCGCGAGCGCGGGGTCCGGCGCGCCCATCGTCGCGATCCTCGCCGAGTACGACGCCCTCCCCGGCCTTTCGCAGAAGCCGGGCGAGGCGAAGAAAACCCCCGTCGTCGCCGGCTCCCCGGGCCACGGGTGCGGGCACAACCTCCTCGGCACCGCGGCCGTCGCGGCCGCCGTCGCCGCGAACCGCGAGCGGATCGCCGCGAAGCTCCCCGGCACGATCCGCGTCTACGGAACGCCCGCCGAGGAGCTGATCCTCGGCAAGACGTTCATGCTGCGGGACGGCGCGTTCGCGGGGACGGACGTCGTCCTCGCGTGGCACCCCGAGGCCGAGAACTATGTCTACTCCGGCGGGCGCCTCGCGATCACGGCGCTCGACATCGAGTTTTTCGGGAAGACCGCTCACGCAGCGGCGAACCCCTGGCTCGGGCGGAGCTCGCTGGACGCCGTCGAGGTCTTCGAGCACGCGATGTCGCTCATGCGCGAGCACGTCCTGCCGACGGCGCGCCTGCACCGCGCGATCCGGGACGGGGGCCTCGCGCCGAACATCATCCCGGACTACGCGCGTGTCCAGTGGTTCGTCCGCGACACGAGCGGCGAGCGCGTGAACGAGATGATCGGCCGCCTGCGGAAGGCCGCGGAAGGCGCGGGCCTCGCGACCGAGACGACCGCGAAGGTGACGGTCCTCGCGTCGACGCGCGAGCCGATCTACAACGAGACGATCTCCAGGGTCGTCCAGAAAGAGCTCGAGCGCGTCGGCGCGCCGAAGTGGGACGCGCAGGACCAGGCGCTCGCGAGGGCGATCCAGAAGGAGGTCGGGATCCCCGAGACGGGGCTCTCGGCGGAGGTGCTCCCGTACGCGAAGGGCCGCGGCGTCTCCGCGTCGTCGGACACGGGCGAGGTCAGCGCCGCGTACCCGCTCATCGAGCTCGGCGTCCAGACGGCGCCCTCGGGCGCGCCGTGGCACCACTGGGACGTGGCCTCGTGCGCCGCGAGCCCGGTCGGCGTCAAGGGGATGCTCGTCGCCGCAAAAGTCCTCGGCGCCTCGGCGGTCGACCTCCTGAAAGACCCCGCCGCGGTCGCGGCGGCAAAGGCCGAGTTCGCGAAGGCGACGGGCGGAAAGCCGTACGTCTGCCCGTTCCCGCCCGACGCGGTGCCGAAGCCGTACTGATCGGCCTCACGCCGCCGCGCGAGCCCTCAGGCCGCGACTCTCGCCGCGTGGGTCTCGAAGAAGAGCTCCACGGCGTCGAGGAACGCCTGTGGAGACTCGAGGCTCGCAATGCGCCGGCGCAGCTCCGAGCCGTTCGGGAGGCCGTGCGTGTACCAGGCCGTGAACGTGCGGAGCTTCGACATCATCGCCTTCGGCGCGTCTTCCTGGTCGCGCTGGATGAGGCGGAAGTGCTCGAGGATGACGTCGCGCCGTTCGGCGAGCGTCGCCTCGCGCCAGGGGCGGCCGCGGAGGAGCTCGGCGGCCTGCTTGAAGATCCACGGGTTCTTCATCGTCGCGCGGCCGCACATGACGGCGTCGCAGCCCGTCTGCCGGAACATTTCCGCGACGTCCTCGGCGGTGTTCACGTCGCCGTTCCCCACGACGGGGATCGCCACGGCCTCCTTGAGACGCGCGACCTTCGACCAGTCCGCGCGGCCCGTATACATCTGCTTCGCGGTGCGGGCGTGGAGCGCGACGGCCGCAACGCCTTCGCCCTCGCAGATGCGCCCGAGCTCGAGGTAGTTCTCGGTCTGGTCGCTCAACCCGAGCCGGAACTTCACCGTGAGCGGCGTCGTCGGGAGCGCCTTCTTGCAGGCCGCGATGATCGCGCGCGCTTTCCCGAGGTCGCGCATGAGGCCGGCACCCGCGCAGCCCTTCAGGATCTTGTTCGCGGGGCAGCCCATGTTGATGTCGCAGACGTCGACGCGCATCTCCTCGACGCGCTCCGCGGCGATCGCCATTCTTCCGGCGTCCGCTCCATAAATCTGGACGGACAGGGGGCGCTCGGCCGGGTCCCAGCGCAGGAGGCGCTCGGTCCGCTTGTTTCCGCGCGTGAGCCCCTCGGACGACACGAACTCCATGGTGACGAGGCCGACCCCTCCGATCCGGCGCAGGAGCAGCCGGTACGTCATGTCCGTGATCCCCGCCATGGGCGCGAGGACGAGAGGGGGGTCGACGGCGCAGGGACGCGTCCCTGCGCCGCCGAAGACGAGGCTCATCCCGGGGATTTTACTGGCCGGTCGCCTTGCCCTGCGGCGCAGCCGGCGGAGCGTTGGGATTGCCTGTCGCTTCGAGCTCGAACTGGCCCTGCGCGAGCGTGAACGCGCCCGGGACGACCTTCTCGTCTTTCGTGATCCCGACGACCCACGCGTGCTTTCCCGGCGCGATGCCTTCGAGCCAGACGCTCTCTTCCTTCGCGAGCGTGACTTCCTTCTCCGTGTCGATCTTGTAGCGGACGCGGCAGCTATCGGGCACGGCGGCCTTCTCGGCAACGGGGCAGCCCGTGACGAGGAAGTCGAGGAGGACCTTCCCGTTCTCGTTCTTGACCTTCCCGCGCGGCGCCACGACGGTGAGGTACGGCGCGCCGGCCTCGTTCACGTTCTTGCCGTCTTTCTCGCCGACGGAGAACGTGACGGCCGCGAACGCCGCATCGTCTTTGATGGACTCCCCCCACGGACGCATCGGGAACGCCCGCAGCGTGTGCGTGCCCTTCGGAATCTTCTTGAAGAGCCAGGGCTTCGTGACGTCGTAGTACGCGAAGACAGTCGGATAGTTGTCGAGCATGAGCGCGACATACTGGCCCAGCTTCGTCGCCGGATCCTGGAACGTCTCGTATCCCGAGAGCGCGACCTTGACCTCGACGGGCGCTCCCGGGGCGGCGTTCTGTCCAGCGGCGGCGGGCGGGATCGCAATGACCTCGTCCGGTTTCGGCGAAACGATCTTCAGCGTGACCGGACCCGATGGGCCGCGACCGTCAGGGAAACCCGGGACCGGCGACTTCGGGTCCTTCGGCGTCTGGGCAGGGGCCGGGACGGCGAGCGCGAGGACGAGCGCGACCGCGAAAGCTCTGTCGAGTCTCATGAAAAACACTCCTCCAATTCCTCCGGGGGGGACGCGGAGCATAACAGCAAGAACTGAGCCCGTGTCTCAGAGGGGCGGGGTGAACAGGCTCGGGAGCGCGCCAACGCGAACGTCCGTGAGGTTGATCACCATCTTCGATCCCCTGCCGCCCGGGGACGGGATCTCCCGTTCCCAGCGGACGACGAGGCCGTCGAGGTCGGAGGCGACCCAGTACGTCGTCATCGGAGAGTTGAGCGCGGAGGGGTCGTCGTCGAAGCGCCAGATCCTGCACGCGTGACCGGCGAAGACCTCGTCGCTCTCGCGGTGGTAGACGGTGACGGAGCGGCGGGCCGCCTCGGCCTTTTCGTCGAAACCGGGCGCGAGCGGAATTCCGGCGGGCATCTCCTTTTCGGCTGCGGAGAACTCGACGGGGGACGCCGCTTTCCCTCCGGCCGCCAGGCGCCACGCCTTCTTCGCATTCGTGTCGAGGACGAGGGCCGGCCCCTCGCCGAGACCCCGGCGCCGGAGCGGGCCGCGGACGGCGATTTCGTACGAGTCCGTCTCGAGGCCGTCCGTCTTGAAGGTGACGCGTGCGCGGTATCCGTGCGTCGAGACGCGGATGGGCCCGCCGAGCGGGTCGCCGGAGCAGCCGGCGAGCGAGAGGGCGAGGACCGCGAGCGCGACGGGGCGTCTCACTTGCGCTGGGCCCTCCGGGACGGGCTCGTCTTCGGGACGGCGAGGCCGCGGAAGTGCTGGAGGATCGTAAGGGCGCGCAGCGTGACCCAGCGCGACGGTTCGCCGGCGCGCTCGGGAGCGAGCGGGAAGCGCTCGGGCCGGGACCGCTCGAGCTTCCAGCGTGCGCGATGGTCGGCCTTCGCGACGATCGCGGCAAGAGCCCGAGCGACGGCCGGCTCGACGGGCGCCGAGGAAGGGCGCACGGCCCGGAGCGCCGCGAGCATCTCGAACAGGTCCGTTTCGTCGCCGCACGGGTAGCCCGCCTTCACGAGCTCCGGCGCCGCCCCGGCGGCAAGCGCGCCGGGGATCTCGAAGTCGACGAGACGCGTCTCGAGGAACGCGATCGCGCCCCGAATCGCGTCCGTGCGCGCCTTCTCGGGCAGTTCGCCGAGGAGCAGGAGATCCTTGACCGTGCGGCCCTTCCCGGCCCGGGCGCGGCGCGCGATCTCCTCGGCGCCGCCGACGACGCGGGCGTCGGCCCCGTGGCCCGTCCGCGCGAGGGTTCGGAGAGCGGCCCCGAAGAGCGATGCGTCGAGGTTCTCGACCTTGCCACGCTCGATCTCGACGAACGTCTTCTCCCACCGCGCGAGGAGGACGTCTGCCGCATGCGCGAGGACGGGCTGCGACCCGTCGACACCGAGCTCCGTCAGGAAGAGAGCGAGCCACATCCCTCCGTCGTATCGGCGCTCGAGGGGGACTGCGGGCGACGGGGTGAGGCGCGCCCGCGTGAGGGCGAGCAGCTCGCGCAGGAACGGATCGCGGACGAGCGCCTGGCGGGCGCGGCGGACGTCTGGGTCCTTCGACGGCCGCGCGAGCAGCTCGCGCAGCGCGACGACCCGGACGCCCGGGTTCTCGCGCGAGACGAGCCAGTCGATCGTCGCGAGAGGGACCGCGAACGGACCCTCCGCGAGGGAACGCAATGCGCGCGACATGGGACGCGAGGATAATCCTTCCCATGAACTTCTTCCGGAGCGGCGTCACGCGCGTCGTCGGGCACCGCGGCTCTCCGACAAAGGCGCTCGAGAACACTTTCGAGAGCTTCGACCAGGCCGAGGCCGACGGCGCGGACGGATTCGAGCTCGACGTCCGCCTCACGCTCGACGGAGAAGCCGTCGTCCACCACGACTCCGAGGTCGTCCTCCTCGGCCGCCGCGTCCCGCTCGCGACCGTCACGATCCCCGAGCTCACCGAGCTGCCCGTCGAGCGTGGCGGGTTCCACGGCTTCGTCCCGACGCTGCGCGACGTCTTCCTGCGCTACGGGCCGGCCGGCCGCTACCTCGTCGAGCTGAAGGCCGGCCCCTCGCCCCGGCCCGGACTCCTCGAGTTCCGCGTCGCGGCTCTCATCGCGCAACTGCGGCTCTTCGACCGCGCCGTGGTCCTTTCCTTCGCTTCGGACATGCTCCGGCGCATCCGGGAGATCGAGCCCCGGATCGAGACGTGCCTCAACTACGACGCGACCGCGCGCCGCCCCGAAGGCGCGCTCTGGCCCGATCTCCCGAAGGGCTGCGGCGCGATCGGCCCGCAGGCGGGGCTCGCAACGGACGAGCTCTTCGCGCGTGCGAAAACCGGCGGCCTCGGCGTCCACTGCTGGACCGTGAACGATCCGGCGTTCGCCGCGCAGCTCGCGCGGCTCGGGGCCGCGAGCGTCATCTCGGATGACGTCTCGCTCGTCGGTCCGGCGATCCGGGAGGTCACGGGGGCGAAGCCCCCGCTCGCGCTCCTGAAGACCTGACGAACGGGGCCCGCCCGTCCCTCCGGGCCGGAAAATGGTCGGGGCGGGCGGGGTCGAACCGCCGACCTGCTGCTCCCAAAGCAGCCGCGCTACCGCTGCGCTACGCCCCGGATCCGCTAGCATTCTCCGCGATGCCCGCCCGGAAGTCGAAACCGACCCTGATCCTCCTCCATGGCCTCGGGGGCTCTTCGGCCGACTGGGCCGACGCGGGCGTCCCGCTCGCGAAGCACTTCGTGATCGAAGCGCCCGACCTGCCAGGGTCGTTCCGGAACCCGAAGCCGGCCGGCGGCGGCGATCCCGAGGCCCTCGCGCGCTGGGTGATCGGCACGCTCCCGAAGGGTCGGGTCTTCCTCGCGGGGCACTCCCTCGGCGGGCGCGTCGCCGGCGAGATCGCGGCCCTCGCACCGGAGAGCGTCGCCGCCGTCGCCCTCCTCTCACCGCTCGGCGCAACGTCCTACGGCTTCACGGACACGCTCAAATGGAAGGCGATGTCTCGCCGCGCGGTCCTCGAGAGCGTCGCCGAGTCGTCCCTCCGAAACGCCGCCGCGTACGGCTTCGAGGGAAGCGGCGACGGCAAGAGGGCTTTCGTCTCCCGCGCGGTCGAGGCGCAGACCGGACCGTCGAAGCGGGACGTCGCCCTCGGGACCGAGAGGGCCGTCGACGGCGTCCTCGCCGCAAGGCCCCTCTCCGAGCGCCTCGCGGGGACGGCGATGCCTCTCCTCGTCGCGACGGGCGAGCGGGACCCGCTCGTGCCGCCGAAGGACGCGAAGGCGATCCTCAGGGCCCGGCCCGACGCGGCGTTCCTCGAGCTACGCGGCCGCGGGCACTACGCCCTGCTCGAGGAGCCCGAGGCCTTCGCCGAGGTCCTTCGCGCGTTCTTCGCGCGGGCCTGAGGGAGGTCCGGGAGCCACGCGTCCGGAACGCGCCCCTCCAGCGCCGCGCGCTGGACGCGGAAGAGCTCGGAGAGGCCGCGGCGTGCCGCGGCGAGGATCGCGGCGAGCATCTCCTCGTCGAACGGCTCCTTCTCCGCCGTGCCCTGAACCTCGACCATGCGCCCCGAGGACGTCCCGACGACGTTGAAGTCGACTTCGGCCGTCGAGTCCTCGGAGTAGTCGAGATCGAGAAGCACCGTCCGCTGGCCCGTCTCCGGCCCGGCGGCGACACCGACCGAAACCGCCGCGACGGCCTCGCGAAGCGGGTTCGCGCGGATCGCCCTCGCCTTGTAGAGCCCGCCCGCGGCGAGCATGAGCGCGACGTAGGCGCCCGTCACGGACGCGCAGCGCGTCCCGCCGTCCGCCACGAGGACGTCGCAGTCGAGCGTGATCGTCCGGTCCGCGAGGGTCGAGCGGTCCGCGACGCCGCGCAGCGCGCGCCCGATGAGGCGCTGGATCTCGAGCGAGCGTCCCGACTGCTTCCCGCGCGCGGCCTCGCGCGAGGTTCTTTCGTGCGTCGCGCGCGGGAGCATCCCGTACTCGGCCGTGATCCAGCCGAGGCCGGACTTCTGGAGGAAGGGCGGGACCCGCGCTTCGACCGTGGCCGTCACGAGGACCTGCGTCTTGCCCTGCGTGATGATGCACGAGCCTTCCGCGTGCGACACGGCGTCGCAGACGATCGAGACGGGGCGGAGCGAGAGCGCCGCACGGCTGCCCGTGCGGCCCGGAGAGGGAGTCTTTGTCACGGGACGATTGTGCGCCACGCCGCCCCCCGGCGGGCGTTTCCCTCAGACGGGCAGGTCGATGAGGGCGAGGTCGGCCGCGGGCCGCCCGAGGAAACGGCCCGCAACGCGCCGCAGGCGGTCCGAAGCGTCCGTCACGAGGATGCGCGTCTCGCCGGCCTCCGAACCCGCCCGGCGCGCCGAGGCCGGGAGCGCTGTTTCGAGCGCGTCCGCGGCGGCGTGCGCCGAGTCGACGAGCGTCGTCCCGGCCGGAAGGGCTCCGGCGATCGTCCGTGCGAGGAGCGGGTAGTGCGTGCACCCGAGAACGATGACGCGCGCCCCTGAGGCCGACACGGGCTCGAGGTAACGCGCGGCCGCCGCGCGCGCCACGTCGTTCTCCGTCCAGCCTTCCTCGGCGAGCGGCACGAAGAGAGGGCACGCGGTGTGGAGGACCTCGCGGCCGGGATCGAGCGCGCGGATCGCGCGGCCGTACGCGTCGGAGGCGACCGTCGCCTCGGTCGCAAGGACGGCGATCGGGCGGCGCGGCTCCCCTCCGGCCTCGCGCACGCGCGCGGCGGCGACGGCCGCCTCCGCGCCCGGCGTCACGACGCCGACGACGGGCACGGGCGACATCTCGACGACCGCGTCCAGCGCGAGCGCGGACGCCGTGTTGCACGCGACGACGACGGCCTTCACGCCGTGGTCGAGAAGAAACTCGATCGCGCGCCGCGCGTAGCGCCGCACGGTCTCTTTCGACTTCGTCCCGTACGGGAGGCGCGCCGTGTCGCCGAGGTAGAGGAGCCGCTCGTGCGGGAGGCGGCGGGCGACCGCGTCGAGGACGGTCAGCCCGCCCACGCCCGAATCGAAGAGCCCGATCGGCCGCTCGTCGCTCACGTCGTCTCCCCTTTCGGCCGCGGCGGCGGCTTCGTCTGCCTCGGCGTCTTCACGGGCGCGGGCGACGGCGTCGCCGTCGGCTCGGCCGTCGGCGTTGGCGTCGGCGGCGCGGCCTGCGCCGGCCGCGGCGTCTCCTCGGCCGCGCGCGTGAAGTCGGGCGCGATCGGATGTGCGAGGTCCACGTGCCCCGCGAGCGTGTCGGCCGGCTCCCCCGCCACGAGGAGGACGACGCGCGTCACGCCCGTCATGTTCTTTCCGACCGTCACGGCGAACGCCTGCACGGCGGTGTCTTCCTCGTGCCCGCCCGCCTGCCACCTCACGTACGCGGGTGGAGCAGGCGCTGCGGGCGCCGCGGCCGTTCCGGATGCGGGCGCCTCTAGCGGCGCGGGCGCGTGCGGCGGCGCGAGATCGAGAACGGCGACGCCGTCGCGGAGAAGGTACGCACCGCGCAGCGTCCAGCCGTCCGGCAGCGGCCGCATGAGATCCTCGCTGCGCGGACCCTCGACGACGCCCGCCGCGACCGACCGGAGAAACGCGACGTCGTCCGACGCGGCGGGGACGTCGCGCGCCTCAGGGTGCAGCACTCCGTCGCCGGCCTTCGATTCGAAGAACAGCGTGACGTTGCGCGCCGGGATCGGCGTCGGCGGCACGACGGCGGTGGGCCGTGGCGCCGGAGCGGCGGGCGCGCCGGACTTCGGCGCCCTGAGGGAGCGCATCACGAGGAACGCGCCGAGGAGTAGGGCGAGGGTCGCGACGAGCGCGAGCGCGAAACGGCGGGCCACAGGGCCTCAGCTCTTGCCGGCTTTCGGCGCGTAGGGGACCGGAGCCACGCCGTCGGCGGTCCGGAAGTACGTCTCGAGGCTGCCCGCGAGCGTGTCGGCGACCTGCCGCCGGAACTCGTCGGACGTGAGCTTCTTTTCCTCGTCGGGGTTCGTGATGAACGAGACCTCGACGAGCACGGCGGGCGCATTCACGCCGATCAGGACGCGGAACGGCGCCTGCTTCACGCCGCGCGTCGTGATCCCGAGCAGCCGGTTGAAGTCGGCCTGCACGATCTCGGCGAGTCGCGCGGACGCCGCGAGATGCTGGTTCTGCGCGAGATCCCAGAGGATGAGGTCGAGATCGCGCACCGCGGCGTTCTTTTCGGCGCTCGGCGTCCCGGGCGCGCTGTTCTCGGTCTCGGCGAGCGCGGCCGCCGCGCGGTCCGACGCGTCGAGCGACAGGTAGTACACCTCCGTCCCGTGGGCGGAGGCCGCGCGCGAGGCGTTGCAATGGATCGAGAGAAAGACGTCGGCCTTCGCGGCGTTCGCGGCGGCCGCGCGGTCGTCGAGGCCGACGGTCGCGTCCGACGTGCGCGTCAGGAGCGTCCGGTATCCGCGCCTCTGGAGCGTCTCCTGCACCGTTTTCGAAAGCGCGAGCGTCGCGTCCTTCTCGAGCGAGCCGCCGGGGCCCTTCGCGCCTTCCTCGGTTCCGCCGTGGCCGGGGTCGATCACCACGGTCCGGACGTTCCGCGCCGCTGCGGGCGCCGGGACGGGCGCGGCGGGCGCCGCAGCCGCGGACCCGGCGGGACGCGTGACGTCCACGACGAGGCGCGGCGGCGTCCCGAGCGCGTACACGTTCGCCTTGAGGCCCTTCTCGCGAAAGACGATCGTCAGCTCGCCGCCTCTCACGAGAAGCCGGGTCACGAGAGACGAGTCGAGGAGGCGCTCGGGCGACGGCGTCGAGAGGTGCGCGCCCGGGAAATGCAGGACGACCTGGTCCGGCGACGTCTCCACGGCGTAGGACGGCGACTGCGAGAACCTCAGGACGACCTTCGTGAGGTCGCCGAGGTCCGCGACCGAGGGTTCGACCGAGACCTCGACGAAGTCGGACTTCCTGGCCGACAGCGTGCGCGTCGCGCGGTCCCACGCGAGCGTCTGGCCCATGAGCGGCCCGAACACCTTCAGGAAGAACTCAGGCTCGGCCCACGCGCCGAGGCTCGACGCGCGCACGGGAGAGGCGAGATTCACGACCCTCGTGTCGACGACGGCGATCGGCGCGTCCGCGCCGAAGACGGCCGTGCGGCCCTTGACCTTCACCTCGTACGAGCGCGTCCTTTCGTCCCACGAGATCGTGCCCTCGAGGGCGACGACCGCGTCGCTCACGAGCAGGTACGTCCGCCCGTCGCGCTCCTCGGCGCGGATCGGGGCTGGCGGCTTTCCCTCGCGAACGAGCGTCGCGTCCTCCGCCGCGGCGGGCGGCGCACCGACGACGGAGAAAAGCGCCGCGGCAAGGAGAAGGGCGAAAAGCCGGACCCGCGGGCGCGTCACCCGTGAATTATGGCGACTCCGGGTCATTTCCGCGCACCGGCCGACCTGATATCCTCGGCGGTCACGGTCGGGGGCGTCCCGGTTTCGACGGGGCATTCAGCGATCGAGGAGCACGCCGAGCACGGCCGTTCGCTCGTAAAAACGACGGTCAAATTCAATCGCCAACAGCGATTACGCTCTCGCGGCTTAATTAGCCTCGACGGGCGCCGGGGAGCCCGTCCGGGGCGCCTCGGCGCTTGACGCGAAATCCGGACTGGGGATCATCTCCGCCGCCTGAAGAGATGGCCCGAGAAGCTCAGGATCGCTGCCGCGCCCGGTCGTCCGGACCTGAAGACGCGGTGGCTAAAAAAACAAGTCCGGACTGAGCGTGGAGAATCTCGACGTTCGGGCGCTTCGGACGGGGGTTCGACTCCCCCCGCCTCCACCATTGGAAACGCCCCGAACCGGCCCCGGGAAACCGGGGCCGGTTCGTGTCCGGATCCGGGCGACGCGGATGTTTCCGCGAAAAAACCGCTTCCCAGCGGCAGCGTATCTTGGGGACGCATCGTCTCGCCGAAAGGGGTCCCTCCATGAACAGGCAGATCCTCCTGAACGCCGCGCGCTCTCTCGGCCTGACACTGGTCCTCCTGCCGGCCCTGCACGGTGAGACGCCGACGCTCGACCAGCTCCTGAGCGCCCGGTCCGTCGCCCGGCCGAAGGTCTCGGCGGACGGCCGCCACGTCTGCTGGGAGGTCGGCGAGACGGACTGGAAGGAGAAC
>DATKLW010000015.1:0-34734 GCA_035542215.1 Thermoanaerobaculia bacterium
AGCGCGACCTTCACGTTGCGCCTCCTTGGCGTCGGCTCAGGATCGCGCGGACGCGTGGGCGGCGCGCGCGAATTCTTCGAAGATGTCGTCCAGCGAGCGCGTCACGTTCCAGCCGGGGAAGTGGGACCTCAGCTTGGCGAGGTCGGAGTAGTAGCAGATGTGGTCGCCGATCCGGTTTCGGTCGCTGTAGGCGGTCTCGACCCGGCAGCCGAGGAGCGCCTGGACGCGGTCGAGGGTCTCGAGGATCGAGACGCTGTTGTCCTTCCCGCCGCCGAGGTTGTAGACCTCGCCGGGCCGCGGGGACTCGATGAACGCCTCGAAGGCGCGGACGACGTCGTAGCTGTGGATCTGGTCGCGGACCTGCTTTCCCTAGTAGCCGAAGATCGTGTAGGGCCGACCGGCCGCGGCCGCCTTGAAGAAGTACGAAAGGAAACCGTGGAGCTCGGCGCTCGAGTGGTTTACGCCGGTCAGGCAGCCGCCGCGGAAGGTGCCGGTCTTCATTCCGAAGTATCGGCCGTATTCCTGGCACATCACGTCGGCGGCCACCTTGCTCGCGCCGAAAAGGCTGTGAAGCGACTGGTCGATCGAGAACGTCTCCGGGATCCCACGCGCGTACGCGTCGTCGTCGTAGTCCCACCGCGTCGGAAGCTCCTTCAGCGGAACCCGGTTGGGAGCGTCCCCGTAGACCTTGTTCGTGCTCATAAAGACGAAGACGGCGTCCGGTGCCGAGCGCCGGGTCGCTTCGAGGAGGTTCAGGGTCCCGACGGCGTTCGTATCGAAGTCTTCGAACGGCATCTTCGCGGCCAGGTCGTGCGAGGGCTGGGCGGCGCAGTGAATGATGACGTCCGGCCGGATCTCCTCGAGGGCGGCCAGGACGACGGCGCGGTCCCGGATGTCCTCGTGACGGTGGACGAACCCCGGCACGTCCGCCTTCAGACGCTCCAGGACCCACGTCGTGTCACCGTCGGCCCCGAAGAAGAGGCGTCTCAGGTTGTTGTCGATTCCGAAGACACGGTGCCCCTTCGACGCGAAATAGCGGACCGCCTCCGAGCCGATCAAGCCGCTGCTTCCGGTCACCAGATACCGCAAGAATCCCTCCAGAATCAGCAGTTTACCACGGTGTGAAGGCCCGTCAGCGGGCTCCCCGGGCCGAGAGCAGCGCCGGAATCGTTCTCACGAGGATGGCCAGGTCCAGGGTCATCGACCAGTTGTCGACGTACTGGAGGTCGAGGGCCATCCACTCCCGGAACGTGAGGTCGTTGCGGCCGCTGACCTGCCAGAGGCACGTCAGGCCCGGGCGCATGCTGAGCCGGCGGCGGTCGGAGCCCGTCAGCTCCCGTGTCTCGAGGAGCGGCAGCGGGCGGGGACCGACGAGACTCATGTGCCCCGCGAGGACGTTCAGAAGCTGCGGGAGCTCGTCGAGGCTGGTCCGGCGCAGGAACCGTCCGAGCGGCGTGATGCGCGGGTCGTTTGCGATCTTGAAGACGGGGCCGTCCATCTCGTTGGCGTCGAGGAGCGCCGCGCGGTCGGCCTCGGCGTCCGCGCGCATCGTGCGGAACTTGAGCATCCGGAACGCGCGTCCGTTCAGGCCGCCTCGCTCCTGGACGAAGAGAGCCCGGCCGCGGGACGTGGCGCGGACCAGGATCGCGATGACGACCATGAGCGGGGCGAGGACGGCGAGGCCGCCGGCCGCGACGACGCGGTCCAGGAGGGCCTTGAGGAGGAGCCCTGGACGATCGGGCCGTGCTTTCTGGTAGAGGAGGTAGAGCGTCGGGCCCACGAGCTCGGCGCGCGGCTGCGGCAGGTCCGGCTCGACGCGGTCCATCCGGATCCGCGCCGGGATTCCGACCTCGTCGCAGACGCGGAGGAGCTCCGGGAGCCGGGCGCGCGGAATCGCGGCCGGCAGGATGACCTCGTCCGCGCCCCCCTCCGCGAGCCGGCTGCGCAGCACGGCGGGGTCGATGCTGTCGAGCCACTCGACGAGCGTTCCCCGGAGCCGCTCGAGCTCGCCCGCGACGTCGCCGTCGCGGGGCCCGACCACGAGGGCGAGGTTCCGCCCGCGGCTCGCGCGCAGCCACGTCCGCTCGACGAGGATCGTGAGAAGGAGGAGGACGGTCGAGACGACGACGAAAAGCGCGAGGAAGGACCGGTTGAGCGCGACGCGCGTCACGACGAGGGCCATGGCAAGGGCGGCGGTCCCCCAGGCCTGCGTGACGATGAGCGCGCGGATGGATTCGAAAAGGGGCCGGTTGAGGAGCTCGATGCGGTACAGATTCGTCCGGCTGGCGCACCAGGCCCACGTCGGAAGGTAGATGAGCATGAGGCGGACGTAGTCCCATTCGGGTGCGGGTGCCTTCAGGTCCCTGAGGAAGATCGCCAGGTTCTCGCGGAGCGCATAGGAGACGAACATCGCGATCATCGTCACGAGAACGTCGCCGAGGAGAAAAATCCTCTCGACCTGCCGGGAGTTCACGGCCGCCCTCCGGTCGCCGGGCCGCCCGGACGGGGCGGCGGGCCGAGCTCGAGCACGAGGAGCCGGGGATCGTTCAAGGCGATTCGCGCGGAGAACGTGTGCAGGAGCCCTTCGACGAACCCCTGAGGCATGAGCGACGGGATCAGGAAGACGCGGCGCCGCGTCGAATGGAGCTCCCGCACGAGCCGTTCCGCCGACGCCCCTTCGTCGACCCAGGTGTCGAGAACCGCGAGGTCGTGGTCGAGAAGGAGAGGGGCGAACATGTCGGCGGCGCTCTTGCGCACCAGGAGTGCGTTACGGCCGGGCGGAAGCAGCCCGTCGACGAGGCGAACGACGTTGCGTTTGAAGCTCCGTCTTGACCGCGACGCCGCGACGTCCTCGCCGAGGTGGATCACTCCCGAGTACGCGACGGCCATCGCGAACATGCCGATGAGGGCGGTGGAGGCGGCCTGACGCGCGGCCGGGACGAATGCCGAGGCGAGCGCGCACACGAGCAGCGCGGCGGCGATCGCGAGGGGCGCCCGCAGACCCATGAGCTGGCGTCCGGTGTCCCTCAGGTCCACGATGGAGAGATAACGGCTCGCGAGGATCGCGCCCGCGGCGGCGCCGAGCGCCAGAGCGCCGGCCGAGGGCTTTCGCGCCTCCACGAACCACGCCGCCGCCACGGCCGCGACGGGCATCAGCTCGAGGAAATAGCGCTGATTGAAGCAGACGCCGTCGTGGCGGCCAAATCCCGCGACCGCGAACGAGAAGATCGTGGCCGCGACGACGAGAGACGCCGCGCGAAGGTCCGTGTCACGGGGCGTCGCTCGCCGATGCGTCCATACCGCCGTCATCGCCGCGAGCGACAGAACGAGCCAGGGACTCGACTGCAGCCACGCCTTCTTGAGAGCGCCGAGAAACATCGTCGCCCCCGTGCGCGGGTCGCGGCGCCACCAGGTCGTGATCTCCACGACCGGATCGTCCGGAACGGGATGCGTCGAGTAATCCACGATTTTCGCCCAGAGGACCCCGGCCGCCTCCCGCGTGATCTCGGGGAGCGGCCGCCCGTGCCCGATCGCCAGATAGCCGGGGCCCTTGCTGATCGGGTTCCAGGATCCGAGGCGCACGTGGTTGAGAAAGGAGCAGGCCAGAAGCGGAACGCAGAGTGCCGCGGCGAAAGACAGGCTCGTCGCGGCCCGGCGTTTCGAGAGGATCAGGAGGCCGAGGAACACTGCGGCCCCGAAGACGACGTTCTGGTAGCGCACGCCCGTCGCGAACCCGAGTGCGACGCCGGCGAGGGCCGCCCAGCGCGCGCCGCCTTCTCGCGCCTTCACGGCGAAGCAGAAGCCGCATGTCGCGAGGCCCGCGGACAACGCGTGCGGCCACGCGCCCTGCGCGTACTCGATCGAGTAGCTTCCGATGACGTAAGCGGCGACGGCGATCCACGGAGTCCAGCGGGATGTGGCGCGCCGCGCGGCAAGCCAGTAGACGCAGAGTGCGGACACGCAGAACGCGAGCGCGTTCAGCGCGAAGAATCCGCGAAAGCCGAAGGGCAGGAACGGCAACGCCAGAACTGCGTAAAGGGGAGGAGCGGTCGACCCCATGTGATCGAGGTCGTCGACGCGGACGCGGGCCGTCGGATCGAAAAACAGGAATTCCGGGCTCGGCGTGAGGCCCGCGGTGCCTGGCGCTCCGAAATCCAGGTGGCGAAGCTGGACGACCGACACGAGGTAATTGGCTTCGTCCACGGTGAAGGTTCCCGGGACGCTCGTGACGATGAGGATCGCGCAGAGCACGCCGAGTCCCGCGACGAGCGCCATGGGAAGGCGCTGCCTCGGGGCTCCGTCAGGTGCGGAGACATCGCGCTCAGACGCCACGGGCTTGCGCTCCGGCAGTGACATGCTTCACGCGGCGTGCGGGCTTCCTTGGAGATCGATCATACTGCGCGGCGTGAGCCGTCAGCGGGCGGTCCTGGGCCTGACCGGGCGCGGTGAGCGTAAGAACGGCTCCGCGCGGGGGCCGTCACAGGACGAGGCCGCGCGGTGACGCGCGCCGCGCGGTTCCCCGCGCTCGTCGCGTTCGCGCTCCTCGCCGCCGGCTCGGTCGAGGCGATGCGCGTTGCGCTCCACAAGTACTTCTCGATCGACGAGCTCATGCACGCCCACGCGTCGTGGCTGACGGGGCGCGGCTCGCTGCCGTACCGGGACTTCTGCGATTTCCACTTCCCCTTCCTCTACCAGGTTCTCGGCGCCCTGTGGTCGGGCCTGAGCGACGACCCGGGCAACGTGATCTTCCTCCGTCTCGCGATGCTCGGGCTCGTCGCCGTGATCGCGGTGGCGGCCGCCGTCCTGAACCGCCGCGAGGGGATCGTCGCGGCGCTCGCGGCGCCGGCCGTTCTGCTGACGATCACGCCGTTCGTGATCCGCGCCACCGAGATCCGCCACGACACGCTCGCGTTCGCGTGTTTCCTCTCGGGCCTCGCGGTGCTTTCCCTCGAGCGCCCCGCGGCGCACGCACGGGGGGCGATCGCGGGAGTGCTCCTCGCGCTCGCCGCGTGGAGCTCCCAGAAGGCGGTCCTCTACGGCCTACCCGCGGGCGCGCTTCTCCTCTTGGAGACGGCGCGTGGCCGGCGGGACGGTCCATCCGTCTTCGGATCCTCCCGAGCCGCGTGGTGCGGCGGCGGGGCCGTCGGCGCTCTCGCCGTCCTCTATCTGACGGTCACGGGCTCGTGGAGCGCGTTCCTGACGTTCTGCTTCGGATGGGCTTTGCGATGGCAGGCTGAATACCCCGGGTTCTCCCCCCGCCGCGCACTTTCTCCGGGCGAGGACGGCTATGTCACCGCGTGCCTCCTCGCGGCGGCCGGTCTCGCCGGCTCGCTGGCCGCGTGGCGGCGCCGCGGACGAACGATCTCGGACCCGGCGATTCTCCTCGCCGCGTGCCTTGCGAGCAGCCTCGCGTACTACGTGTCCCTCAAGGCTCCATACGACTACAACCTCATCCCGTTTCTCGGCTTCGTTGCTGTTTTCGCCGGGCGAGGCGTCGGAATGCTGGAGGCCGCGGCGGGCTCTGCGGCGGCCCGGCTCGGCGGCCCGCCGCGTGCCGCGCTTGCGGCATCGACGCTCACGGTCGCCCTCGTCCTCCTCGCGCCCGCCTTCGCGCTCGGCCGGATCGAGCTTTTCGCGGCGCAGAGCAACGCGTTCCAGTTCGGCGTGCTCGCGCAGGTGGCCGCCCTGACCTCTCCCAAGGACGCGGCCTACGACAATTCCGGAAGCTATGTCGCGCGGCCCTCGGCGTCGTTCTACTTCTACACGGACGCGCCGATGCGCGCCCGCCTCGGCGACATGCTCGCCCGGCGCATCCCGGAAGACATCGTCAAGAGCGGGACGGTCCTGTTCTTTCGCGACGCACGGACGGGCAGCCTGCCCGCGTCCCTGCAGGCGTTTCTCGGCGAGCATTTCAAGCCCTGGAGCGGGGACCTCTGGCTCTGGGGGCAGAGCTACCGCGCAGACGGCACGGGGCGCGTCGCGTCGACGTTCGACGCGGTGCGGAAGGACCGCTACTTCGTCGAGCCCGCCTCGGTTCTGAACGGCGCGACGCTCACGGTCGACGGGCGCCGAGTCGGGGGCGCAGTCTTCGAGCTCGAGGCCGGAGCGCACGCGATCGTCCTCGAGGGTCCCCCGGTCACGGAGTTCCACATTCTCTGGCTCCCGCGCGACGGCCGGACCTGGGCGCCGGACTTCCGGTCGAAGCCGCGCTTTTCGCGCATCCTCTGACCGACCGCATAATCCCCCGGATGCCGCGTGTCACCGTCCTCGGAGCCGGGCTGGTCGGAGCGTTCGTCGCACGCACGCTGGCCGAGGACGGCTTCGACGTCACGGCCGTGGACCGGAGCGAGGCCGCCCTCGGGTCCCTCGCGGGCATTCCGCGCATCGCGACGCGGCGCGCGGACCTGGCGTCCCCGGGCGCGATCGCCGAGGCGGTCGCGGACGCGGACGTCGTCGCGGGCGCGGTGCCGGGGTTCCTCGGCCACGCGATGCTGCGGACCGTCCTCGAGCGCGGAAAGCCGGTCTCGGACATCTCGTTCGCGCCGGAGGACCCGCTCGTCCTCGACGGCCTCGCGCGCGAGCGCGGCGTGCCTGCGATCGTGGACTGCGGCGTGTCGCCCGGCCTGTCGAACCTCTCGTGCGGCCGCGCGGCCGCGCGCTACGAGGTCCTCGACTCGGTCGTCATCTCCGTCGGAGGACTTCCGTTCAGGCGCGTCCCGCCGTGGGAGTACTGCGCCGTCTTTTCGCCCACGGACGTTCTCGAGGAGTACACGCGGCCCGCGCGCGTCGTCGAGGGCGGCGCCGTGGTCGTGAAGCCCGCCCTCTCGGAGGTCGAGCCGTTCGAGGCCCCCGGCGTCGGGACGCTGGAAGGGTTCCTCTCGGACGGGCTCCGGACGGTTCTCGCGACCGTGAAGGCCCGGAATCTCTGCGAACGGACGCTGCGCTGGCCGGGGCACGCGGAGAAAGCGAGGTTCCTGCGGGACGCCGGGTTCTTCTCCGAGACGCCCGTCGACGCGGGCGGCGTTCGCGTCGCGCCGCGCGCCGTCGCCGAGGCGCTCATTTTCCCGCAGTGGAAGCGGGGGCGGGACGAGGAGGAGTTCACCGTGCTCAGGGTCGAGTCCCGGGGGACCCGCGGTGGCGGCGCCTTCCGCCTCGTCCACGGGCTCTTCGACCGCACGGACCCGAAGACGGGCGCGACGTCCATGGCGCGGACGACCGGCTACCCGTGCGTCGTCGGCGTCCATCTCCTTGCGAACGGCACGTTCCGGACGCCGGGCGTCCACCCGCCCGAGAACCTCGGCCGCGACAGGCGGCTCTGGGAGGCGTTCGTGTCCGGCCTCGCCTCGCGCGGGATCGCATTCACCGAAGAAGAGGCCCCGTGGCCGCGATAAAGAGCCCGATGGGCCGCCTCCCGAACCCGGAGCGAGCGGGGGGCAAGTTCAGGAACGAAGGGCCGAAACCGCCGAAAGTCCAGCGGCTCCGCGCGCTGCTCCCGGACGTCAAGGCCCTCGTCGCGCCCCGCAAGGGCATCCTCGCGCTCGGGATGGTCCTGATGGCGGTGAATCGCGTGTCGGGCCTCGTCCTTCCCGCATCGACGAAGTTCCTGATCGACGACGTCATCGGCAAGCGGCGCACGGAGATGCTCCTCCCGCTTCTCGGCGGCGTCGTGGCCGCGACGATCGTCCAGGGCGTCACGTCGTTCTCGCTGACGCAGCTCCTGTCCAAGGCCGCGCAGCGGCTCATCGCCGAGCTCCGGCGGAAAGTCCAGTCCCACGTCGGGCGGCTGCCCGTCGCGTACTTCGACGCGAACAAGACCGGCGCGCTCGTCTCGCGGATCATGAACGACGTCGAGGGCGTGCGGAACCTGATCGGGACGGGCCTCGTCGAGTTCGCGGGCGGCCTCCTGACGGCCGCCATCGCGCTCGTCGTCCTCTTCAAGATCAGCGCGACGATGACGCTCATGGCGTTCACGTTCCTCCTCGGTTTCGGCGTCGTCCTGAACAGGGCGTTCGGGACGATCCGGCCGATCTTCCGCGAACGCGCGAAGCTCCACGCGGAGGTCGCGGGCCGCCTCTCCGAGTCCCTCGGGGGCGTCCGCGTCGTCAAGGGCTACCACGCCGAGGAGCGCGAGGAGAGGACGTTCTCGGCCGGCGTCCAGCGCCTTCTCGACAACGTCCTGAACACCTTGACCTCGACGAGCGTCATGAGCCTCTCCTCGACGCTCCTCCTCGGAATCGTGGGGGCGGTCGTGATGTTCGTCGGCGCGCGCCAGATCCTCGCCGGCACGCTGACCCTCGGCGGCTTCTTCACGTACACGGTTTTCCTCGGGTTCCTCGTCGCCCCGATCTTCCAGATCGTCGCGATCGGCACGCAGCTCACGGAGGCGCTCGCCGGTCTCGAGAGGACGCGCGAGATCCTCGCCGAGAGCCGCGAGGACGCGGACCCGCGGCGGACGGTTTCGCTCGCGTCCCTCTCGGGAGACCTCGCGTTCGAGGACGTCCGGTTCGCCTACGACGAGGGCAAGGAAGTCCTCCACGGGGTCTCGTTCCACGCGGCGCCCGGCACGGTGACGGCCCTCGTCGGCCCGTCGGGCTCGGGCAAGTCCACGATCATCGGCCTCGTCGCGGCGTTCCACGGACCCACCGGCGGCCGCGTCCTGGTCGACGGCGTGGACCTCTCGACCGTGAGACTCGACTCGTACCGGACTGCGCTCGGCGTCGTCCTGCAGGAGACGTTCCTCTTCGACGGCACGATCCGCGAGAACGTCGCGTTCTCGCGTCCGGACGCCGCCGAGGCGGAGATCCTCGAGGCCTGCCGGATCGCGCGCGTGGACGAGTTCGCGGAAGGCTTCGAGAAGAAGTACGACACGGTCGTCGGCGAGCGCGGCGTCAAGCTCTCCGGCGGGCAGAGACAGCGCGTCTCGATCGCGCGCGCGATCCTCGCGGACCCGCGCATCCTGATCCTCGACGAGGCGACTTCCAGTCTCGACTCGGAGTCGGAGGCCCTCATCCAGCAGGGTCTCTCGTACCTCATGAGGGGCCGGACGACGTTCGTGATCGCCCACCGGCTGTCGACGATCCGCCGCGCGGACCAGATCCTCGTCGTCGAGAACGGCGCGATCGTCGAGCACGGAACGCACGAGTCGCTCTTCGCGGCGCGAGGCAGGTACTGGGACATGTATACGAAGCAGCACGGTCTCGAGAGCAACCTCTTCCTCGCCCCCGGAGAGGGGGACCCGAAGCCGCGCGAGACCGCGGACGACGGCGACGGGACCCCGCCCGCGTTCGCCGGGGCTGTCGACGCCCTGCGCCGCCCGAACGGCTGACGGACGACTCGGCCCGCCCCTGAAAGCCCGGCGTCCCGGGGGGCCCTGATACCGCTTCATCATGGCCTCCCGTCCGTCCAGCCCTCAGTTTGTGAGGGGGGACGGCCCCGCCCGAGACGGGCGAGGACCGTTCCGCAAGCAGGAGGGCCCCATGAAGATCCTGATCGCCGATGCCTTCGACGATTCCCTTCCCGGACGCCTCGCGCCGTTCGGCGAGGTGTTCACCGACGTCGCCCGCCTGAAGGAGGCCGACGTCGTCCTCATCCGGTCCAAGACGAAGGTGACCCGGGACTACCTGGCCAGTGCGCCGAACCTCAAGCTCGTGATCCGGGGCGGCGTCGGCCTCGACAACGTCGACATTCCGGCCTGCCGCGAGCGGGGGATCGACGTCAAGAACACGCCGCGCGCCTCGTCGGTCGCGGTGGCCGAGCTCACGATGGCGCTCATGCTCGCCGTCCCGAGCCGCATCGTCGAGGGGCACGTCGGCCTCAAGGCCGGGCGCTTCCTCAAGAAGGAGCTCAAGCGCACGGAGCTTTTCGGCAAGACGCTCGGACTCGTGGGCGCCGGCCTGATCGGCACCGAAGTCGCCCGCCGGGCGCAGGCCTTCGGGATGAAAGTCCTCGCGTACGACCCGCAGATCGCGAATCACGCGCTCGCCGAGCTCGTGGACGACCTCGACGAGCTCTTCAAGCGGGCCGACGTCATCAGCTTCCACGTGCCGGCCACGACGGAGACCCGCGGACTCGTGAACGTGCACACGATCGCGAAGATGAAGGACGGGGTGATCCTCGTGAACACCGCGCGCGGCTCGATCGTCGTCGAGCCGGACCTCGCGACGGCGCTCGCCTCGGGCAAGGTCCGCGCGTACGCGACGGACGTCTACCTGAGCGACCCGCCCGACCCGAACAGCCCGCTGCTGTCGGCCCCGAACGTCCTCATGACGCCGCACATCGGAGGCTCGAGCAAGGAGAACCTCCTCCGGATCGGCGACAACGTCGTCGACCTCCTGAAGAAGTGGCATCGGGCGCCCGTTCCTGCCGCGGCCGAGGCCGCCCTGGCCACGAAGTAGCGGAGCTCAGCGCGCCGCGCCCGGGCCGAGGAGCGCCTTGCCCGGGCGCGCCGCGGTGATGCGGCCGTCGTCCACGACGAGCGCGCCGTTCACCGCGACGTACGGGAACCCCTCCGAGTAATGGAGGGGGTCGGCGTACGTCGAGACCGCCTTCACCTTCGCGAGGTCGAACGCGACGAGGTCGGCGGGGAAGCCCTCCTTCAGGACGCCGCGGTCCCTCAGGCCGGCGCGCGCCGCCGCGAAGGACGTCATCTTGCGGACGGCCTCCTCGAGGGGCAGCACCTTCTCGTCGCGGACGTACGTCGCGAGGATGCGGGCCGTCGACGCCCAGCCGCGCGGATGAGACTTCTCCTCCGAGAGGATCCCGTCCGTGGCCGCGGCGCCCGAGTCGGTGCAGAACGACACGAGCCGGTGCCGCAGCGCCGCCTTCACGTCGGCCTCGTCCATGCAGAAGAAGATGCAGGATGAGCGGGCGCCGTCCGCGAGGACGACGTCCATCAGGGCGTCGCGCGGGTCCTCCTTCCGTTCGGCCCCGATCTCGGCGACCGTCTTCCCTTCGAGGGCCTTGAGGGAGGGCGTCAGGACCGTCGAGACGATGATGCGCGACGGGCCGCCGCTGCCGAAGTACTGGTTCTGCCAGTCGTCCGCGTCCCGCGCCATGTCCGCCTTCGCCTTCTCGCGGAGGGCGGGATCCTTCAGGCGGGCGAGAAGCTTCTCCTTGCCGCCCTCGCGCATCCAGGGCGGCAGGCACGAGTCGAGCGGGTTCGCGGCCGCCGTCCACGGGTACGCATTCGCGGCGACGTCGAGGCCCTCGGCCCGCGCCGCCTCGAAGCGCGCGAGGACGGCCGGCATCCGGCCCCAGTTGCGCTTGTAGGCGGTCTTGAGGTGCCAGACGTTCGCGGGGATCGCCGCTTCGCGCGCGATCCGGAAGACCTCGTCGAGCGATGCGTCGATCGTGTTCGACTCCGAACGCTGGTGGATGAAGTACACGCCGCCGTGCCGCGCGGCGGCCTTCGCCATCGCGATGATCTCGTCGGTCGAGTTGTAGATGTCCGGAACGTACTGGAGGGACGACGAGAGGCCGAGAGCGCCGTCCTTCATGGCCTTCTCGACCTCGGCGGCCATCTGCGCCACCTCCGCGGCCGTCGCCCGGCGGTTCTCTCCGCCGACGACGAGATGGCGCAATCCGCCGCTTCCGACGAGGGTGCCGAGGTTGATCGCCGGCGGGGCCTTCGCGAAACGGGCGAAGTACTCCGCGAGCGTGAAGAAGTCGGCGCGGACGCCGTAGCGCTTCCAGGTCGGCTCGGCCTCCCGGAACATCTTCTCGTCGTTCGGGGCGATGGAGTCGCCCTCTCCCGTGACCTCGGTCGTGATGCCCTGCGTGATCTTCGAGGCCGCCCGCGGATCGACGAGGACGTTGTACTCGGACTGTCCGAGGAGGTCGATGAACCCGGGGGCAAGGGTCAGTCCGGACGCGTCGATTCGCCGCGCGGCGCGCGCGATCCGCGCCTCGGGCAGGAGGCCGACGGCCGCGATCCGCCCGCCCGCGACGGCCACGTCGGCGCGAAACCACGGGGCGCCCGTTCCGTCGACCACGCGCGCGCCCGCAAAGACGAGGTCGTCGCCGGGGGACCCGGCTCCGGCCAGGAGAAAAAGGGCCGCGATCGGGAAGACCGCGGCCGCGAGGAGTCTCTTGAGCGGGAAGGGAGCGCCGGAAGGCGATCCCGGACGGGTCAGCGGGGGCCCCTCGGTCCGCGAGGCGCGTCGGTCTTCGGACGCGCTTCGTTCACGCGGATCGTGCGGCCGTCGTGCTGGGAGCCGTTGAGCGCCTGGATCGCCTTCTGGGCGTCCGCGTCGCTCATCTCCACGAAGCCGAAGCCCTTGGAGCGTCCCGAGTCGCGATCGGCGACGACGGTGGCCGATTCCACCGCGCCATAGGCCTCGAACAGGGCCCGGAGGGACGAGTCGTTCACGCCATAGGAGAGATTGCCGACGTACAGTTTCATTCCGCGGATTCCTTTCACCAAACCGGGGTCCGATCGATCGAAAAATTCTAGCACCGGATGCAAATCGGGCCCCTCCGGCGCCCCTCCGGGGGCGCCCGGGTTGATACTCTCCGCCCATGGCCCGCATCAGACCGTTCCGCTCCGGCCGCCCCCCGAAGGCGCTCGCCTCGCGCGTCGCCTCCGTGCCCTACGACGTCGTCGACACGAAGGAGGCCCGCGCCCTCGCGGCCGGCAACTCCGTGTCCTTCCTCCATGTCTGCCGTCCCGAGATCGACCTGCCCGAGACGACCGACATCCACGCGGACGAGGTTTACGCGAAAGGGCGCGAGAACCTCGACCGCTTCTTCGCGGACGGAACCCTCGCCGAGGACCCCGTGCCGCGCCTCCTCATCTACCGGCAGACCTGGCGGGGCCGGTCGCAGGACGGCTTCGTCGGGGCCTGCTCGGTGGACGATTACGACACCGACGTCATCCGCAAGCACGAGAAGACGCGCAAGGACAAGGAGGACGATCGCGTCCGCCATCTCCTGACGCAGTCGGCCCACGCCGAGCCCGTGTTCCTGACGTACCGCGCGGTCGACGCGATCGACGCGCGCGTCGCGGCCGTGACGGCGGGGAAGCCCGAGTTCGACTTCGAGGCGCCCGACTCCGTCCGCCACTCGCTCTGGATCGTCCCCGAGACGGACGTCGCGTTCTTCGTCTCCGCGTTCGCGGCGGTCCCGTTCCTCTACGTGGCCGACGGCCACCACCGCTGCGCGTCGGCGTCGCGCGCGCGGGCGGCCCTCGCCGCGAAGGGCCCGCTCGCCGACGACCACCCGGTCAACTGGTTCCCGGCCGCGATCTTTCCGGACCGCCAGCTCGCGATCCTGCCGTACAACCGCGTCGTGAAGGACCTCCGGGGGATGGGGACCGAAGAATTTCTTAGAAAGGTCAGAGAACGGTTCGACGTGCAGCCCGCCGAAGCGCCCGAGCCGCGCCGCCGCGGGACCTTCACTCTTTACCTCGAAGAAAATTGGCAGACCATCACACCCCGCGAACCGGTGACCGGAAACGATCCGGTCTCCGCGCTCGACGTCTCGATCCTCCAGGAGCGTCTCCTTTCGCCCGTCCTCGGCATCGGCGACCCGCGCACGGACCCGCGCATCGACTTCGTCGGCGGGATCCGCGGGACGAAGGAGCTCGAGGAGCGCGTGAAGTCCGGCCGCGGCGCCGTTGCGTTCGCGATGTACCCGACGCAGATCTCGGACGTCATGGCGATCGCCGATGCCGGCGTCACGATGCCGCCGAAGTCCACGTGGTTCGAGCCGAAGCTGCGCTCGGGCCTCTTCGTCCACCGCTTCTGAGCCCGCGCTCCGGCCGAGGGGACGCATGAAGATCCTGGTCGCCGACAAGTTCGAGGAGTCCGGGCTCGCCGGGCTCAAGGGCATCGGGTGCGAGGTGCTCTACGAGCCGAAGCTCGAGGGGGAGGCTCTCGGCGCCCGGCTCGCGGAGACGGGCGCCGAGGTCCTCGTCGTCCGCTCGACGAAGGTGTCGGCCGCCGAGATCGAGAAGGCCTCCGGCCTCGCCCTGATCGTGCGGGCGGGCGCGGGTGTCAACACGATCGACCTCGCCGCCGCCTCGGCGCGCGCGGTCGCCGTGTCGAACTGTCCCGGCAAGAACGCGATCGCGGTCGCCGAGCTCGCCTGGGGGCTCCTTCTCGCGCTGGACCGGCGCCTCGTCGAGCAGGCCGTGGACCTCCGCGCGGGCGTCTGGAACAAGGCCGAGTACGGCAAGGCGAAGGGCCTCGCGGGCCGGACGCTCGGCGTCATCGGTCTCGGCGCGATCGGCCTCGAGGTCGTGACGCGCGCGCAGGCCTTCGGGATGAACGTCGTCGCGTGGAGCCGGTCGCTCGACGACGACCGCGCCGAGCGTCTCGGCGTCTTGCGCGCCGACTCGATCCACGCCCTCGCGGCCGCCTCCGACGCCGTGACGGTCCACTGCGCGCTCACGAAAGAGACGAGGGGCATGCTCGACGCACGGTTCTTCGCGGCGATGAAACCGGGCGCGCTTTTCGTGAACACGAGCCGCGGCGAGGTCGTGAATCAGCCGGCGCTCGAGGCCGCGATCCGCGAGAAGGGTCTCCGGGCGGGCCTGGACGTCTTCGCGAACGAGCCGTCCGGCGGAACGGGCGCGTTCGAGGACGGGATCGCGAAGCTCCCCGGCGTGATCGGCTCGCACCACGTCGGCGCCTCGACCGACCAGGCGCAGAACGCGATCGCGGCCGAGACCGTCCGGATCGTTGCGGCTTTCGTGGCGTCGGGCGAGATCCCGAACGCCGTCAACATCGCGAGCCGAACCCAGGCGACGCACCTCCTCACCGTGAGGCATCGCGACCGCGTCGGCGTCCTCGCGCACGTCTTCGGCGTCCTCAAGGCCGCCGGAATCAACGTCGAACACTCCGAGAACGTCGTGTTCGCGGGCGCCGAGGCCGCCTGCGCCCGGATCCAGGTCGATCGCGGGCCCGAACCGGCGGTCCTCGACGCGGTTCGGTCCGGGTGCGCGGACGTCCTTTCCGTGGGCCTGACCGTCCTCTGAGCCCGGGAAACCGCGAGGCGGCATAATCCGCGACACACGAACGTGATCGAAGCCCTTCCCGCGAAGACTCTCGTCGACTATTTCCGGCACGCCGCGGCGAGCGGCAAGCCGGACCTTCTCGTATCGAAGGTGGACGGCGCATGGAAGCCGCTCCCGGCATCCGAGTTCGGAGAGCGGACGAAAGGGCTCGCGCTCGGGCTCGCGCTCCTCGGCGTCGACCGCCAGGACCGCGTCGCGATCCTCTCCGAGAACCGGCCCGAGTGGCCGATGACGGATTTCGCGACGCTCTCGCTCGGCGCGATGACGGTGCCGATCTACACGACGTATCTCGCGCCCCAGGTCGAGTACATCCTGAAGGACTCGCTCGCAAAGGTCGCCGTCGTCTCCGACGCGATCGAGCTGCAGAAGGTCCTCGACGTGAGGGACCGCTGCCCGGAGCTGAAGCACGTCGTCGTGTTCGACGCGGTGCCGTGGAGCCAGGGCCAGGCCGTGTCCTTCGAGACGATCGTCCAGAAGGGCCTCGCGGTCCTCGCGGCGGACCCGGAGGCGTGGGAGGACCGCGCCGCGTCGATCCTGCCGGCGGACCTCGCGACGATGATCTACACCTCGGGGACGACGGGCGAACCGAAAGGCGCGGTCCTGACACACGGCAACTTCGTCTCGAACGTGTCGACGTGCTCGACGCTCTTCGACGTGACGCCCGACATGGTCGCGATGTCGTTCCTGCCTCTCTCCCACGTCTTCGAGCGGATGGTCGACTACCTCTTCTTCTCGCGCGCGACGACGATCACGTACGCCGAGTCGATCGACAAGCTCTCCGAGAACTTCGCCGAGGTGAGGCCGCATTGCTTCGCCGCGGTACCCCGCGTCTACGAGAAGATGCTGGCGCGCGTCCTGAGCGCCGTGGACGCCGCACCCCCGATCCGGCGCGCGATCTTCTCGTGGGCGTCGCAGGTCGGGAGGCTGCACCTGAGGGCGCTGGAGACCGGCGAAAAGCCGCCGTTCTTCCTTCGGCTCAAGAACCGGATCGCGGACCGGCTCGTGTTCGGGAAGATCAGGGCGCGCCTCGGCGGGCGGTTCCGCTTCGCGATCTCGGGCGGTGCGCCTCTCGCCGAGGACGTCGCGGCGTTCTTCTGGAGCGCCGGCGTCGAGGTGTACGAGGGTTACGGCCTCACGGAGACGAGCCCGGTCCTCGCGGTGAACCGGCCGGGCGAGTGGCGCCTCGGCACCGTCGGCCGGCCGATCCCGGGCGTGACCGTGCGGATCGCATCGGACGGCGAGGTCCTCGCGAAGGGGCCGGGCGTCATGGACGGCGGCTACTGGCGGAAGAAGGAGGAAACGGATTCGGTCTTCGACGCCGACGGCTGGTTCCACACGGGCGACATCGGGTCGTTCGACCTCGACGGCTTCCTGACGCTGACGGACCGCAAGAAAGAGATTCTGATCAACGCGTACGGCAAGAACATCGCGCCCGCGCCGATCGAGGCCGCCCTCAGGGCGATCCGGTTCGTCGCCTCGGCCGTCCTGATCGGCGACCGGCAGAAGTTCCTGTCGGCGCTCATCGTCCCGAACTTCGAGAAGCTCGAGAGCTGGGCGATGGGCGCGGGCGTCGCGTACCGGACGCGGCAGGACCTCGTCGAGGACCCGAAGGTCCTCTCCCTGTTCCGGCAGGCGATCGAGATCCTGAACGGCGACGAGCCGCACGAGCGCCAGATCCGCGCCTTCCGCCTCCTGACGGAGGACTTCTCGGTCGACACCGGAGAGCTCACGCCGACGCTCAAGATCAAGCGCCGCGTCGTCGTCTCGAAGTACAGCGACGTGATCGCGGAGATGTACGCGGACGCCGCGGCCGTGGAAGACGCGGTCGCGGACACGCAGGAGGCCTGAGCGTTTTCAGAGGCTCGCGGCCGCGTCCAGCAGCCGCGCGAGGCGCGCGAGGGCGCGCGAGGCGTCGGGGTCGCCCATCGCGGCAGTGGCCTCATCGAAGGTGAACCAGCGCAGATCCGCGGATTCGGCGTCGTCCCGCTGGATCGCGTCGGGCGTCGCCGTCACGAGCGCGTAGCGCACGTCGTGGTGGAGGTGAGGCGGCTCGCCCTTGCCGGCCGGGATCGCATGGACGTCGACGTCCAGGATCGCGGGAGACAGGAGGGCGAGGTCTCCGAGGCCGGATTCCTCGGCGCTTTCGCGGAGCGCCGTCGCACGCGGGTCGTTCTCGCCCTCGTCGTGGCCGCCCATCTGGAGCCACGCATCGAGGCGCCGGTGATGGTGGAGAAGCACGCGCCGCGACGCGGCGTGGACGATGAACCCGGAGCCCGTGACGTGGCCGGGCGCGAACGTGCTGCGCGCGAAACACGCGGGCTCCGTCTCGACGAGGCGGAGGATCGCGGCCCGGTCGCCGGCCTCGCGATCGTCGCCCGGGACGTGGCGGAGGAGGGCCTCGCGGAGCGCCGCGCGGCCTGATTCGGGCGTTTCCACGGGCGGACCTTAGCAGGGGAGACGGGATCGGGCATCATCCGCGCGATGGCCTCGCCCTTCGACCGTCCGATGATCGCCGTCTTCTGCGGAGCGCGCGCCGGCGTCTCGACGTCCTACGCCGACGAGGCGGCCGAAGTCGGCCGCGAGATCGCCCGCGCGGGCGCGGGTCTCGTTTTCGGCGGCGGCCGCGTCGGGCTCATGGGAGTCCTCGCGGACGCCGTGCTCGAGGAGGGCGGAATCGCCTACGGCGTGATCCCCGCGGGCCTCGCCGCGCGCGAGGTGGCCCATCTCGGCCTCACGCAGCTCGAGGTCGTGAACACGATGCACGAGCGCAAGGCGCGCATGGCGGACGCCGCCGACGGCTTCATCGCCCTGCCCGGCGGATACGGGACGCTCGACGAGTTCTTCGAGATCGTGACGTGGCGGCAGCTCGGGCACCACGCGCGGCCGATCGTCCTCTACAACCGCTCCGGCTTCTTCGACCCGCTCCTCGCGGCGATGCGCCGGATCGCCGACGAGGGGTTCGCGCGCGACGGCGCCCCCGACTTCAGCGTCGAGACCGATCCCGCCGCCGCGGTGCGCCGGGCCCTCGCCGGCGCCTCTCGTCCGGCGCCGCCGGCCAACGGGGGCGAGGACCGCCGGTGAGCCGCCGGTTCGCCGCCTCTGTCGCGGCGCTCTTCCTCCTCCTCGCGGCGACGGCCGAGGAGCGGACATTCGGAACCGTGAGCGACGAGCAGCAGATGCTCTACACGGCGATCTCGATCGCGACGACGGGGGAGATCGGGATCTCCCGGAACCAGCACTTCAGCATTCCCCGCGCCGGCGGCGACGCGGTGGCCCCGTACGGCATGGGCCTGCCGCTCGTCGAGGTCCCGTTCGCCGCAGCCGCAGGACCGTGGGAAGCGCGGTTCGGCGTCCGGACGTCCCAAACGCTCTTCGTCCTCCTCGAGGTGCTCCTCGTGACGGGGGCCGCGGCCGCGGCCGGTCTTCTCGCCGCCGAGCTCGGAGCGGGCGCGTTCGGGCAGGCTCTCGCCGTCTTCGGGACGGGCCTCGGGTCTCCGCTCTGGGCCTACACGGCGTACGGATTCTCCGAGCCGCTCCAGGCGGCCTGCCTCGTCTTCGCCTTCCTCTTCGCGATCCGGGCGGCGCGGAGCGCCGGACGGCCGGCGCTCGCACGCGCGGCGCTGGCCGGCTTCTTCGCGGGCTGGCTCGTCCTCACGAAGGCGGTGAACCTGGCCTTCGTCCCGTTCGCGCTCCTTCCTCTCGTCCTCGGCGCGTGGCCGCCGCCGCGCGAGCGCCTGCGGATTTGGGCCGCCTCAGCGGCCGGCGCCGCGGGGCCGCTCGCCGCGATGCTCGCGTTCGAATTCGTCCGCTTCGGGAAGCCCTTTTCGTCGTACGGCGACCAGCGCTTCGCGCACCCGCTTCTCGACGGCGCGTGGAGGCTCCTCGTCGGCGTGAACAAGGGTCTCTTCGTCTATTTCCCGCTCGCGGCGCTCGCGGCCGTGGCCGTCGTCCTCCTCGCGCGCGCGCCGAAGACGCGCGGCGCCGCGTGGACGGTTGCGGGCCTTTCGGCCGCGTTCCTCGCGGTCTACGCCCGGTGGTGGGCGTGGGACGGAAGCGGCGGCTGGGGGCCGCGCTTCCTCGTGCCTCTCGTCCCGGTCCTCGCCGCCGCGGCCGGGACGGCGACGAGGACGCGCGCCGGGCGGACGGCCGGCGCCGTGCTCCTTGCGCTCGGAATCGGCGTCAACGCGCTCGGGACGTTCGAGTCCGAGGCGGCGTCGTTCTTCTACGTCTCGTCCACGGGCCTCGCCCGCGTCTCGCCGGAGCTCTACGCGGAGTACCCGGCGTCCTTCCGCCCGCCGAGAGGCGAGAACGGCGTGTACCGGCTCTGGCGGTACGTCGTGGCGGCGTCGGACCCCGAGTTCTCCGCGCTGAGCGTCCACCCGTTCCTTCTCCGCTGCCGGCTGCAGGATCTCGGCGACGACGAGCGGCGCGAACGGCTCCGCAATCCGCCGTGGCTCGCCGCGCATCCGGACGCCGTCCCCGACGTGCCGCCGCCGTCGCCGATGATCACGACGCGCACGCCGCTCGTGAACTACCTCACGACGCCGTTCCGGTGGCCGCACCTTTTCATGAGCTTCACGCACCCGCGCGGCGAGCGGCCGGGGACGTACAACCCGGTCTGGTACGCGGGGATGGCCGACGAAGCGCTCCGGAGCCTCGACATCGGGAAGCCCGGGCGCGCGGCCAGGATCGCCGAGACGCTCTTCGAACTTCTGCCTTCGGGGTACATGGCCGCGATCCGCCTCGAGGGGCTGCGTCTGTCGGGGGCGGAGCAGGCGGCGTCCGCTTTCGCGGGCGATTTGCCGGACCGCGTGCTGCACTCGCCTGCGGTGCTGCTCGTGCAGGCGCTCCGCGCGCGCGACCGCGGCGAGGAGGTCCTCGCCGCGACGCTGCTTTCCGAAGCGGCGCGCGGGATCCGGACCCGCCCCATGCGGGACGCCCTCGCGCGGCCGCCGGCCGAGTGGCCGCACAGCTTTCGCGAGCTCAGCTCCGAGATCACCGACGGAACCGACGCGTCCGGGCCCGTGCCGCCGCGCTAACATCGCCACATGGCTGGAGCCTTCGTTGCCCGGCGCCGGATGGGCGCGCTCGTTTTCCTCATTCTGGCCTGCATGTCCGCCGGCCGGGCCGGCGCGAACGCGCCGGAGATCGTGAAGTGGCGCTCGATCGCGGCTGGCGAAGCCGAGGCGAAAAAGTCGGGCAAGCCCGTCCTCTACTTCTTCACGGCCGACTGGTGCGGGCCGTGCCACCTTCTCGAGCAGCAGGTCTTCGCGAGGAAGGACGTCGCGGACCGGATCGCGAAGGACTTCGTCCCGATCGTCGTGCGCGACCGGATGCGCGAGACCGGGACCAATCCGCCCGAGATGCTCGCGCTCGCCGACCGCTACGGCCTGCGCGGGTTCCCGACGCTCGTCGTGTCGCGGCCGGGCTTCGACAAGGGAATCACGATGGAAGGCTGGGACGGGCCCGAGGCGGCGATCGAGTTCCTCAAGTTGGGGCGCCAGCGGTTCCTTGCCGCCGAGAAGTCGGACCGGAAGAAGAAAGCCTGATCGGAGGGCCCGTGAGCGACACGAAGATCACCGTTCGGAACAACGGACCGCTCCTCGTGAGCGGCCCCGTCATGCTCGAGGACGCGTCGGGGCAGTCGTTCGGACTCGCGGGCCGGGCGACGATCGCGCTCTGCCGCTGCGGCGCCTCGGAGAACAAGCCGTTCTGCGACGGCTCGCACGCCCGCACCGGATTCAAGTCCGAGTGCCCGGCGCGCGACCTGCAGCCGCCGGCGCCGAAGCCCTAGCGGAGGATCCCCTCGGACGTCCAGACCCGGAACGCCCTGCGGACGGAGGCGGGGGAGAGCGCCTTCCCCGCCTTGCGGGCCGCGAGGCGCAGCGCCTTCCCGAGCGTCTCACCGGCTGCGAGGGCCGACAGGAGATGGAACTCCCCGCGAGACAGATCCAGCCGATGGACGACGAAGCTCCGCCGGTGAACGGCGGCCCACGAGGCCTTCGGCCGCGCCGAGACGCGGCGTCCGGCCTTGAGCGCGTCGAGCGCGGCTCCGGCCGCGTGCCGGAAGGAGAGGAGCCGGAGCGTCGGGGCGACGCCGAACCGCCGCGTCTCCCAGTCGGCGTCCACGTGGGCGGGGGGCGCGTACGGTCCGGGATCTTCCGCCGCGTCGAACGTCTCCGTGATCGCGAGCTCGAGACGCGCGAGGTCGGCGAGGAACGCGCGCTTCGGGTGATGCCACGTTTTCAGGAACTCCGGCACGGCGTCGCCGAGGCGGTTGAGGGTGTAGCTCCGCGACGGGTGGACGGCCACGTAGTCGGCCACGAAATGCTCGAAGAGGGGGCCGCCGAGGAACGACTTGAGGCCCGGGTAGTCGGCTGCCAGCGCGTCGTGCATCCGGAGCGGGTACATGCCCTGGTAGACGGCGAGGCGCTCGAGCGGTTCCATGGTCTTCGAAGGGAGGATCGCGCGCTCCGCCTCGCGGAGCGGGATCTGCCGCGTCGCTCCGCGGCTGCGGATCGCTTCGCCGGCCGTGCCGGGATGCACGACGACGGCCTGCATCCAGCGCTCGAGTGTGCGGAGATCAGGCATGGGCTGCCACGAGTGCGGAAACGTCCGCGGAGACGGTCCGCGCGAGCGGCGGCCGGTGCGCGAGCGCCTTTTTCGCTTCGGCGTGGACGGTCTCGAAATCCGGGATGTCCTCATCCCACTCGAGGAGCGTCGCGCGCGGACCCGTGAGGCCGTTCGCATGGCGGAAGAGGCTCCAGACCTCGTCCTTCACGCGCGCGCTGTGCGTGTCGAGAAGGTACGTCCCCTTGTCCGTGTGGCCCGCGAGGTGGTACTGGACGACGCGGTCGTGGGGAATCGCGTCGAGGTATTCGAGCGGATCGAAGCCGTGGTTGAAGGAGCTCACGTAGACGTTGTTCACGTCGAGGAGCATCCCGCAGTCGGCGTCGCGGAGGAGCCGGTCGAAGAACGTCCACTCGGGGATCGTAGACGCGCGGAACTCCACGTAGGACGACGGGTTTTCGAGGACGAGAGGCCGTTCGAGGACGTCAGACACCGTCTTCACGCGCTTCGTGACGTGCCGGAGCGTTTCCTCGGTGTAGGGGAGCGGGAGCAGGTCGTGCGTGTTGCGCCCCATGACGCCCGTGAAGCACAGGTGATCGGAGACCCAGAGCGCCTTCGTCCTGTCCGCGAGCGCCTTCACCTTCCGGAGGTAGTCGAAATCGAGGGGGTCGGTTCCGCCGATCGACATCGAGACGCCGTGCAGGACGACCGGCGTCCTCTCGGCGACGCGGTCGAGGACATGGAGTGGGCGCCCGCCCGTGTCGAGGAAGTTCTCGGTGAGGGCTTCGTAGAAATCCACCTCTGGCTTCTTCGAGAGGATGTGCCCGAAGTGGACGGTGCGGAGCCCGACCCCCACGCCGAGGTCGGGCAGCCCGAAGCGGTCGCTCATGAACCCGATGCCGGTCAGCTCGCCTTGGCGCCGTCAGCCTTCTTGGACGCGGCCTTCACCGGGACCTGGCAGCCGCCCTTGCCCTTGCAGGAGTTCTTGCCGGCGCACTTGTTGTCACCCGACTTGCAGCCGCCCTGCCCCTTGCACTCGTTCTTGCCGGCGCAGTCGTGCTTGGCCGACGTGGCGCAGCCGCCCTTGCCCTTGCAGGAGTTCGCTCCCGCGCAGGAGTTCTCCTTCGTGGCGCAGCCGCCCTGGCCCTTGCACGCGTTGTGGCCCTTGCAGACGTGCTTGGCAGGCTTGTCGGCGGCGGGCTTGTCGTCGGCGAGGAGGGTCTTGCCGGCGACGAGGCCGGCGACGGCGGCACCGAGGGTGGCGGCGAACTGGCGACGATTCATGGGTCCTCCTTTTTTGGGTTCGACGGGATGGCTCTTCATACCACTACGGAGCTGAGATTGCGACTGGATCGGAGACGCGATCTCATTTCTGGGGCGGGCGCCGGGGGGGAATGGCCCGAAGGGGGGCGTTTATTCCAGCCGGGAGGGCCCGCGGTCCCCGGCCTGCTGGAGGAGCTTGGCGACGAGGCCGGTCCAGCCCGTCTGGTGGGAGGCTCCGAGCCCGGCGCCGTCGTCCCCGTTGAAATATTCGTGGAAAAGCAGGAGGTTCCGCCAGTTGGCGTCCGTCTGGAGGACCTCGGTCCCCGCGTAGGCCGGCCGCCGGCCGTCCGGCCCGGCGAGGAAGATCCTCGTGAGGCGGCGGGAGAGCTCGCCGGCGACGTCCCAGAGGTTCATCTGCCGGCCGGAGCCCGTCGGGAACTCCACGGTGAACGAGTCCCCGAGGAAGTGGTGGAACTTCTGGAGAGACTCGATCAGGAGGAAGTTCACGGGGAACCAGACCGGCCCGCGCCAGTTCGAGTTGCCGCCGAAGAGCGCCGAGCGGGACTCTGCGGGCTCGTAGTCGACACGCAGCTCGCGGCCGTCCCACGGGACGACGAACGGCCGGTCGCGGAGCTCCTTCGACAACGACCGCACCCCGTGGTCCGAGAGGAAAGCCTCCGGCGAGAGGAGCCGCTCGAGGATGCGGCGCAGGCGGTCCCGTCCGACGAGGGAGAGGAGCCGGCGTGTCCCGGCCGGGGTCGTCCGGGTCTCGGTCCGGGCGCCATAGGCCGAACCGTGGTCGAGGAACCACTGCATCCGCCGCCGGAAGTCCGGAAACGCCTCGAGGTGGGCCGGCTCGAGAGTCGCGACCGCGAAGAGCGGAATGAGCCCGACGACGGACCGGATCCTCATCGGGATCCCGTGGCCGTCTGGCAGGCGGAGGACGTCGTAGTAGAACCCGTCCGTCTCGTCCCAAAGGCCGGTCCCGTTCTCCGGCGCGTTCATGGCCTTCGAGATGGACATGAAGTGCTCGAAGAACTTCGAGGCGATGTCCTCGTACGCCTTGTCGTCGCGCGCGAGCTCGAGGGCGATCGTGCCCATGTTCAGGCAGTACATCCCCATCCAGCTCGTCGCGTCGGACTGCTGGAGCGTCGCGCCGAACGGGAGCGGCTTGCTTCGGTCGAAGACGCCGACGTTGTCCAGTCCGAGAAAGCCGCCCTGAAAGACGTTGTTCCCGTCGGCGTCCTTGCGGTTCACCCACCACGTGAAGTTCAGGAGCAGCTTGTGAAAGACGCGTTCGAGGAATTCCCGGTCGGGCCGGCCCGAGCGCTTCGCGTCGATCTTGTAGACGCGCCACGCGGCCCAGGCGTGGACGGGCGGGTTCACGTCCTCGAACTTCCACTCGTACGCGGGGAGCTGGCCGTTCGGGTGCATGTACCACTCGCGGAGGAGGAGGACGAGCTGCCCCTTGGCGAAATCCGGGTCGACGAGCGCGAGCGGGATCGTGTGGAACGCGAGATCCCACGCGGCGTACCACGGGTATTCCCACTTGTCGGGCATCGAGAGGACGTCCGCGTTGAAGAGGTGCTGCCAGCCCGCGTTGCGTCCCTTCTCGCGTCCGGCCGGGGGCGGGGGCTGGCCCGGGTCGCCCTTGAGCCAGCGCGCGACGTCGTAGCCGTAGTACTGCTTCGCCCAGAGCATGCCCGCGAGGGACTGCCGCATCACGTTCTTCGCGTCCGCCGAGAGATCGGCGGGGACGATGCGCGCGTAGAACGCGTCCGCTTCGTCCCGGCGCGCCTTGAGGACGCGCTCGAACTCCTCGCCGAACGGCGCCGCGACGGCGCGGTCCACGAGCCGGAGCCGCACCGTCCGCGATTCGCCGGCGGGAACGTCGAAGCGGAACCATGCCGCCGCCTTCGTCCCCGAGCCCGCGGGGTTCACGGCGTCCTCGACGCCGCCCACGACGCGCTCGTGGAACGCGTCCTTCACGAACCGGCATTCGTTCTCGGCGCCCCAGAGCTTTCGCGCGTTCGAGACGTTGTCCGTGAAGAGGAGGTCCGGCGCGCCCTCGACGTAGAGCGTCCTCTCGCCGTAGTACGGGTGGCGCACGGAGATCGCCTCGGCGCCCGCCGGCGGGTCCGCGGTCCCGAGGCGCGGCAGGCGCGCGTCGAGGCCCCACGACCACGTGTTCCGGAACCAGATCGTCGGCAGGACGTGAAGCGGCGCCTGGTCAGGGCCCCGGTTGACGGCCTCGATCGTGACGAGGATGTCCTCGGGCGCCGCCTTGGCGTACGTGACGAAGACGTCGAAGTATCGGCTCTCCGCGAAGACGCCGGTGTCGAGGAGCTCGTACTCGGGGTCGAGACGCGTCCTCCTCGCGCTTTCCTCGACGAGCGCGCGGTACGGAAACTCCCGCTGCGGGTACTTGTAGAGCATCCGCATGTAGGAATGCGTGGGCGTCGCGTCGAGGTAGAACCAGTACTCCTTGGCGTCCTCACCGTGGTTGCCCTCCGGCCCCGACAGGCCGAACAGGCGTTCCTTCAGGATCGGGTCTCTGCCGTTCCAAAGCGTGGGCGCGAGACAGACGAGGCCGTGGCGGTCGGAGAAGCCGCCGATCCCGTCCTCTCCCCAGCGGTAGGCGCGCGAGCGGGCGTCCTCGTGCGTGAAATACGTCCAGGGCTCGCCGTCGGCGCTGTAGTCCTCGCGGACCGTGCCCCACTGGCGCTCGGAGAGATAAGGCCCCCAGCGCTTCCAGTTCGCCTTGCGGTCGCGATCTTCAGCGAGCCGAAGGGACTCCGGATCGGCCGGCCCGGACTGCGGCATGCGCGCCTCCAGCCGGGAAGCGTAACCCGGCGGTCACCCGGAGCGCCCAGGCCCCCGCTCAGTACGTCGCGAGCGACGGGTCCACGTCGCGCGCCCAGGCGAGGATCCCGCCCGTGAGGTTGTACGCGCGCGCGAAACCCGCCTGCCTCAGGAACGCGACGGCCAGCGCCGAACGCACGCCCGACCTGCAGTAGACGATGATCGTGCGCGTCCCCTCGACCTCGTGGCGCCGGTCCGCGAGCGACCCGAGCGGGATGAGGACCGAGCCTTCGATCCGGCAGATCGCGGCCTCGTGCGGCTCGCGCACGTCGAGGATCTGGAGCGTCGCGCCCGAGTCGAGAAGCGCCTTGAGCTCGGCGGGCGTCACCTCCGAGCCTTCGGGGGCGGGCGCGTCGATTCCGCGCGCGACCCCGCAGAACTCGTCGTAGTCGACGAGCGCCTTGAGCGTCGCGTTCTCGCCACAGAGCGGGCAGGCCGGGTCGCGACGCAAGCGGAGCTCGCGGAACGACAGCGAGAGGGCGTCGTAGAGGACGAGCCGTCCGACGAGCGGCCGGCCGATCCCGAGGAGGAGCTTGATGGTCTCGGTCGCCTGCAGGCACCCGACGACGCCCGGGAGGACGCCGAGGACTCCGCCTTCCGTGCAGCTCGGGACGAGTCCGGGCGGCGGGGGAGAGGGGTAGAGGCATCGGTAGCAGGGCCCTTTCCCCGGGTGGAACACGCTGACCTGCCCTTCGAACCGGAAAATCGAGCCGTAGACGTTCGGAATGCCGAGAAGGAAGCATGCGTCGTTCGTGAGGTAGCGGGTCGCGAAGTTGTCCGTCCCGTCGAGGACGACGTCGAACCCCTTCAGGATGCGAAGGGCGTTCGCGCTCGTGAGCCGCTCCGGGAACAGGACGACGTCGACGTTCGGGTTCAGGGCGTTCAGCCGGGCCTTCGCGCTCTCGAGCTTCGGCCTTCCGATCCACGCGGCGTCGTGGACGACCTGGCGCTGCAGGTTCGACGCCTCCACCACGTCGAAGTCCACGAGCCCGATCGTCCCGACGCCCGCGGCCGCGAGGTACAGCGCGGCGGGCGAGCCGAGGCCGCCCGCTCCCACGAGCAGCACTCTCGAGGCCTTGAGCCTCTTCTGGCCCTCGACCCCGACCTCCGGGAGGAGCACGTGCCGCGAATAGCGGTTCATTTCGTCTCTCGTGAGCGGATCGAGCGCGGCCATGCGGGACTCCCCCGGGCAGAAGGATAAGGCGCTCGCACGGCGCGGGGCCGCGGGCCTTGACATTGTACTAGTGAACTAGTACATTAGAGAAATGGCGAGCGTCCCGTTCCGCCTCGATCCGGCGTCCGGCGTCCCGTTCTACCGGCAGGTCATCGACCAGGTGCTCCTCGCGGTCGCGGACGGGCGGCTGAAGCCGGGCGTCCAGCTCCCGACCGTCCGCGCGCTCGCCGTGGACCTCTCCGTGAACCTGAACACGATCGCGCGGGCCTATCGCGAGATGGAGATCCGCGGGATCGTCGAGACGCAGCAGGGGACCGGGACGTTCGTCTCCGCACGAAAGCCCGAAAAGAGGACTGCCGAGCGGCGGAAAGCCCTCGAGCGCCTCGTGGATCAGTTCCTCGCGACCGCCGCCAGCCAGGGGTTCACGCACGACGAATTTGCCGAAGCGCTCCTCGCGAAGACCGAGGAAGCCGGCAGGAGGGTGACACCATGATCGCCAGGATCATCAAACAGATCTCCGAGCAGGCGCAGGAGGCGCGCGCGGCCGCGGGCGCGCCGCGCCGGTCGACCCCGTCCGAGTCCCGCCGCCGAAGGAGCGAGATGGACCGCGAGGCGCGCCGGTACGTGAGTGGCGTGAGCCTCCTCGCGCTGCTTGCGTGCGTGATTCTCGGACTCCTCTCCCTCGTCGTGACGCGCCGGCCCTGGCCGCTCCTCGGCTTCGCCCTCGCGGGGCTGTACCTGCTCTTCGCTCTCAAAGTCGCGAACCAGTGGGAGCGCGCCGTCGTCCTGCGCTTCGGGAAGTTCCAGGGACTCAAGGGCCCCGGGCTCTTCGTCCTCGTCCCGATCGTCGACGTCGTCACGCACCTCGTCGACCAGCGCGTCCGCGTGACGGACGTCTCGGCCGAGTCGGCCCTCACGAAGGACACCGTGCCGGTGAACGTGGACGCGATCGTGTTCTGGACGGTCTGGGACGCGCAGAAGGCGGTCCTCGAGGTCGCGGACTATCTCGACGCGATCGCGCTCTCCGCCCAGACGGCGCTCCGGGAGACGATCGGCCGGCACCAGCTCGCCGAGATGATCACGGAGCGCGAACAGCTCGGCAAGCAGCTCCAGACGATTCTCGACGAGAAGACGAACCCCTGGGGGATCACCGTGCAGTCCGTCGAGATCCGCGACGTCAGGATCCCCGCCGACCTCGAGGACGCGATGTCCCGGCAGGCGCAGGCCGAGCGCGAGCGCCAGGCCCGCATCATCCTCGGCACGGCGGAGACGGAGATCTCGGCCCGGTTCGTCGAGGCCGGGAACGCCTACAAGGACCATCCGCTCGCGCTCCATTTGCGCGCGATGAACATGCTCTACGAGGCGATCAAGGAGAAAGGCTCGATGGTCATCGTGCCGTCGAGCGCCGTCGAGACGATGGGCCTCGGCGGCCTTTCGGGAATGACGGCTCTCGCGCAAGGCGGGATGGGGCCGAAAGCAGCCTCCTAGAACGACGCGCCGTTCGCGGGGCGCTTCTTGAGGAGGTGCGCCCCGTACGCGAGGACGTAGACGACGCCGAGCGCGGCGTGGATCCACCCGGTCCACCGCCGTGCGGCGTCGCCCGTCAGGACCTGGATCAGCGGACCGGTCAGGACGAGCGGCGCGGCGAGCGCGAGGAGACCCGCCCCGCTCGTCCGCCCGGAGTCCTCGCCGCCCTGAAGGCGCTTGAGCGCGTGGCCGCTGAAGACGAGGCCGAGCGCGAAGATCAGGAACGGAGCCGTGAGGACGTGGACCTTCAGCATCGGCTGCTGCCAGGGGCTGCCGGCGCGCGAATCGGGATCGGCCCCGGCCGTGAAGTACTTCAGGACGCCGTAGGCGACGCCGGAGAGGCCGACGAGGAGGCAGGCGGCGTGGTTCAGGAGGACGGCCCAGCGCTTCACTTCCGGCTCTTCTCCTTCAGAAAGGCGTCCAGCGCGAGGACGCGCCGCGCGGCTTCGACCGTGACCCGCACCGTGATCGTCGCGCCCGTGACGGCGCGGATGCCCCTCTTTTCCGAGAGCTCGTCCGTCAGCGTCTTGCCGGAGAACTGCCCGTACCAGTTCGCGCGCGGAAGGTATTCCTCCGGCTCCGAGAAGGACAGGATCTCGATGCGCGCGATCGCGCCCTTCGGGTCGACGAGGACGAGCAGGGTCTCGGGCTCGGTGCGGACGACGTGGGTGTCGAAGTAAGCGGTCCCGGCGTCCTTTCCGTCCAGGCTCGCCGCGTAGTAAACGACGAGCCCGGGCGGCGGCGCTCCTCCGGTCCGGCGCGCGACCTCGGCGCGGTCCGCCTCCGAAAGGAACGCCGTTTTCCGCGTCACGACCGCGCCTTTCGGGAACGCGAGGCGGAGGGCCTCCTCCTGCGTGAGGAAGCTCTTCGCGTCGAGGACCGGCGCGAGGACGAGGGCGAAGAACGCGGCGGCAGGCCTCAGAACTCGTACCCCAGCGCCATGTTGAACTGCTTCACGCCGGTGTACGCCGCGTTCCGCCTCCACTGGCCGTCGGCCTTGATGACGATCTGCGGGATCGGCTTGAAGTTCGCGCCGACCGTGACGACCCGGACGTCGTTCTCCGGATCGCGGGAGTAGCCCGCGGGCACGGCGGCCTGCGTGTCGTACGCCTCGTACCTCATGAAGGGGATGAGCGACATCCGGCTCTTCGGCACGAGAGAGAAAACGTCGAACCCCGCCTCGACGTACCAGCCCTCCTGCCGGCTGCCGACCGACTCGTCGCCCTCGAGGTTGTTCATCTGGTTGATGGCGGCCGCGTCCCCGACCGTCGAGCGCGCCCACACGGCGCGGAACTGCGCGCCCCGCCAGCGCGCGTCGAGGTGGAGATCGAGGAACGTCGTCCGGCCGGCGAAGGAGTCGCCCGACGGCGTGACCTGCCCCTGGCCGGAGTTCCCGCTGAAGAACGAGCCGCCGAAAAGGACGCCCGGCAGGCCGGTGTAGTCGAGCCGGCCCGTGAAGGCGAAGCTCCGGGCGAGCGCGAGCGAGCCCTCGCCGCTCCCTTCCTTGAGCCCGTCGGCCGCGTAGCGCGACGCGTCGAGCCCGTTCACGAGATAGAGGCGCCAGGAGAACGGCCCGACGTCGCCCCACCCGCCGACGCCGATTTCCCGCCAGGTCGAGGGCAGGATGATCGTCTCGACGTCCGGGCGCAGCGAGCCCAGAAACACCGGGGGCTCGTGGAGCTGGTTGATGAGGCCGACGGGGATGAGCATGAGGCCCGCGCGGAGATTGAACGCCTTCGAGCGGCTCAGCCAGTCCATGTAGGCAAACTCGATTTCGGCCTCGCCGTTCTTGTCGGACGCCGTCACGGCGTGCTCGAACTCGAGCTCGCTGTTGAAGACGAAGTGGTCGTCGAACTTGTAGCCGAAGTAGAGGACGGCGCGCGCGACGTCGACGACCGGCGTGAGGTTCGACGGCGACCCGTCCTGCCGCGCGGTCGAGAAGTTCTGGTAGATCGTCTCGCCATAGCCGCCGATCGAGATTCCGTTTCTCGCGTAAACCTTGGAGGCCGACGGTCCGAGGCCGAGCGTGGGCGTCGACGGAGGGGGCGTGGCCGCGGCGGCGCCCGCCGCCGCCGGAGTCGCCTGCGGGGTCTCGCCCAGCCGCATCGACTCGATCTCCTTCGTGAGGACGTCGACCTTCTGCTCGAGGTCCTTCAGCTTCTCGGCGTCGGTCCGGGAGTCCGCCGGGGCGTCGGGCGCCTTCGGTGGGTCGTCGGCGAGAGCGAGAGGGGAAAAGAGAAGTCTGCCGAGACAGAGGAACACGGCCGCGGCGTTGGCGCGAGGCGAGAAACGTCGAATCACTTGTGAGCTCCTTCGGAGGATGTCTTTGAAAGTGAAAGAGAAGAAAGGGAGAGAGGCGCGGCGCCGCCGCCAGCGAGCTCCTCGCTCGGCGGGAGGCTGACGAGGCGCGTCATTCCGGGAGACATCGACACCCGCAGCGCCTGCCCCTCTTCACCTTCGAAGAAAAACAGCGCTTCGTTCTGCGTGCCGGCGGCCCGAAGGCGCTCGGACAGTGCCAGGCCTTCGTCGGGCCCGAGAACGAAGAACGCCGTCGAGAGGACGTCGGCCGTGAGGCCGTCCGGCGCGACGACGGTCACCGAGCCGAAGTCGGGTGCGGGCTCGCCGGTGCGCGGGTCGAGGAGGTGGCCGACGCGGCGGCCGTTCACGACGAAGCCGCGCTCGGAGTTGCCGGACGTGGACGCAGAGGCGTCGCGCAGGCGGATCGTCGCGCTCGTTCGAGCGCGGTCGCGCGGGTGCGCGACGGCGACGGGGGTTTCGTCGCCGGAGACCAGAACCTGTCCGCCCAGGTCGAGAACGAATGACGTGACGCCGGCGGCCCGCAGCTCGGCGCCGGCCTCGTCGAGCGCCCAGCCCTTGCCCCATGCGCCCTCGTCGATGCCTGCGAGGGCGTCGCGGCGGGAGACGGACAGAGAAGATTCTTCGAAGGTGAAGAGGCGGGCGTCCGCCGCGGTCCGGGCCCGAAGCAACTCCTCGGCGTTCGGGATCCGGCCGCCCGTGCGCAACCCCCAGGCTTTCACGAGTGGAGCGACCGCCGGTTCGAACGCGCCGCCGGTTCTCTCTTCCCATCGAAAGACGCTCTTCAGCAGCGCGAAGAGCTTCGGCGTCACCGGCACGCGCTCGCCGGGCGCCGCGCCGTTCAGTCGCGCGAGCGGCGTGTCGTCCCGCCACGTCGAGAGGAGGCTCTCGGCCGCCTCGACCGCCCGCACCGCCGCCTCGCTCGCCGCGAGGGCCCGCTCCCGGGTCGGCGCCGAGACCGTGAGCGCGAACGCGGTCCCCATGACCGCGAGGTGGCGGACGAGCGTCTCCATCAGTCGTAGTCCTCGTTCAACGCCCGAAGGAACGCCGCGAGGGGATCGACGTCGCCGTCGGCGAGGAAAATTTCCGCCAGCTCGGGGGACGGATTCCGGAGCTTGCCCTGTCGGACCTTTCGGGCCGAATCGATGTAGAACGCGATGACGTCCTCGATCTCGCGCTTGCGACCGGTGTGCAGATACGGCGCGGACTGGCCGAGGTCGCGAAGAGTCGGCGTCTTGAAGTACGCGATCGTCTTCGGAAGGACCTTGTCGGGCGTGTCCCCGAGGACCGCGAGCGCGCGCCTGAGCGAGGGCTGGGGACCGGGGAAGTCGGAGTTCGCGAAGACGTTCCAGAGGCCGAGGTCCGCCGCGCCCGGCTGCGCGTGGGACGGGACGGCCTTGAAGACCTCGCGCGCGTGCGGGTGCTGCGGCGTCGCGGGCAGGAAATCGTCCGGCCGGAGATTGCGCGTCGCGAGGTTCGGCACGAACAGGCGGGCGAACGCGCCGTCGCCGTTGGCGCCTTCGTATTCCTCCTGCGAGGCTCCCGTGTTGTGGAAGCCGAAGTCCGTGAAGTCGGGCGGCGCGTGGCAGGCGACGCAGTTTCCAGTCCGCGTCACGACGAGCCGGCCGCCGAACGCGGCCTTCGTGTCGGGAACCTCGCGCAGAAAGATCTTCAGCCCGGTCAGCTCGAGCTCGCCAAAGACGAAGTCCTGGTCGTGGAGCTCGAACGAGCCGTCGTCCGCGGTCACCCATTGCGGGCTCGAGAGCGACGCGAGGAGCCCGCGCAGCCGCCGCGCGTAATCGAGGTTGCTTTCGCCCGGTCCGGGCGCGCGGGGGAGGCCGTTCTTCTGCAGGAAGACGTCGTAGGGCGACCCGTCGTAGAGCCCTTGCTCGTCCCGGGAGTACGTGAGGGAGCGAAGGTACGCGCCGATGATGCGCGCGACGCCGTCGAAAATGTCCTGGTCCGTCGCGCTCGCCACGTCGATCCGGTACTCGGGAGGCAGCCGGAGCCCCGCGGGAATGCCCGGGTCGGTGCCGGTGAGGACGACGCGGTAGGCGCCGCCGCGGGCCTTCGCGAGGTCGCCCGAGCCGTCATCCTCGCGGATCACCCGCGCGAGATGGGCGATCGCGGCGTCCTCCTCGCCGGGAAGCCATCCGAAGTTGCGGCCCGTGAACGTGCCCCGCACGAGATCCTCGACCGTGGCGAACTGCCCGTCGAAATGGAGGAAGAAGGTCTCCCGGTCGAGGAAGGCGTTCACGAGAGGAGGGGAGTTCCGGGGGGTCACGGTGCGGCCGTCGCCGCGGTCGGGAACGAGGCTCCGGCGGCTGTAATCCCCGTACGTGTTCGCCGTGGCGCCTGCGACGTCGTCGACGAAGTGGCAGTTGCGGCAGTTCATCGACTGCCCGCCGAACGGGCCCGGAAGCGGACCGGTGGACGTCGGCAGGGACGAAAGCACGGGATCGCCGGACGCGAGCGGCCGGTTGACGTCTCCCCCGAAGTGAGCCGCGAAGTACTGGGCGAACCGTGTCTCGAGGAAGAGCCGCTCGCCGACCTGGACCTCGGGCGGGTCCTCGCCGCCGCCGAGCGGGCGGCGCACCCGCATCCCCGCCTGGCCCCCGGCTCCGGCGAGGAGCGCGGCGGCGAGAGCGGCGATCAGCGAGAAGCGGCGGGCGGGCGTCATGTCGGATTCTCCGATCGCTCTGAGAGTGAGACTGAGTCGCAATTGCATTCTTGAGCACACGAAGCGTGCGCGTCAAGGGGAAAAAATGCACCGGCCTCGAGAGGGTCTAGCCTTCCGCCTGGATCGAGAGGTAGTTCTCGAGGCCGACGTCCGCGATCTGCTGGATCTGGGCCTCGAGCCAGTCGATGTGCTCCTCTTCCTCCTTGAGGATTTTCTCGAGGAGCATCCGGGACCCGTTGTCGCCGACGGAGCGGCAGACCTCGAGGCCGGCGTTCAGGCGGGCGACGGCCGCCTTCTCGACCTCGAGGTCGAACGCGTGCTGCTTCGGGACGGTCGAGCCGACGTTGATCTTCATGTACTTCTGCATGTTCGGCACGCCGTCGAGGTAGAGGATCCGCTCGATGAGCGACTGCGCATGCTTCATCTCGTCGATGGACTCGTTGCGGCCGTGCTCGGCGAGCTTCTTGTAGCGCCAGTTCCCGCACATCATTCCGTGGATGAAGTACTGGTTCACGGCCGTCAGCTCGGCGCAAAGAACTTCGTTGAGGATCTCGATGACCTTCGTGTTGCCCTTCATCGCATTCGCTCCTTTGGGGTTCCCGGACCGGGCGGCGCGTGGCGCCCGAGATAGCTGCGGAGGTCGGGAAGGCATGCGGTGCAGATGGACCCGCACCCCGTGAGGCCCTCGGCCTCGACCACGGAGAGGCCGTCCCGGCGCATCCGGAACAGGACCTCCTCGAACGAGCGGCCCGTGCACTCGCAGGTCGTCATGGCCGGAGGGGCCGGAGCGGGCGCGGTCCGGGCTCGTGGATTCATCTGCGACTCATTCTCATGGGAATCTGCGCGCGCACGCGGCGAGAGTCTCTGATGCAGTTGCTTCAATCGTCTGATTCCGCGCGGTGCGGCCGGATTCTATAGCCCGGCTCCGCGGCGAGCTCGAAGACCCCGGCCGGGGCGCCGCGGAGAACGACGGAGCCGCGGTCGAGAACGAGGACGTCGTCGGCGAGGGCGAAGACCTCTTCGGGCGCGTGGCTCACGTAGAGGGTCGGGACCGCGAACTCCTCCTGAACGCGCCGGAGGTGGGCGAGGACCCGCTCCTTGAGCGGCGCATCGAGGCCGGTGAGGGGCTCGTCGAGGAGGAGGATCTCCGGCGAGGCGAGAAGCGCGCGGCCGAGGGCCACGCGGCGACGCTCGCCCCCGGAAAGACCAGCCGGCCGGCGCGCGAGGAGCGGCCCGAGCTCGAGGACGTCCGTCACGCGTGCGGCTGCGGCCGGCGACGCCGCCCGGGCGTAGCCGAGGTTCGCCTGAACGGTCAGATGGGGAAACAGG
>DATKLW010000016.1:0-11143 GCA_035542215.1 Thermoanaerobaculia bacterium
GAGCGCCGCGTCCGGGTTCAGGAAGAGGATCGTTTCGGAGGGGGCGCCCTCTTTCGCCGCGAGGTTGCAGGCGGGGCCGAAGCCGAGGTTGGCCGGAGCCTCGACGACGCGCGCCCCCGCGGCGCGCGCGACGCCCGCCGATCCGTCGCGCGAGGCGTTGTCCACGACGACGACGGGCACGTCCGGCGGCACCGACTTCACCGCGGCCGCGACGTGCGCGGCCGAGTTCCACGAGACGATCGCAACGAGGACGCGGGGGACGCTCAAGCGGGCCGATGATAGTGCCGCTTGAATATGGGAGTGTCGCCCGACAAAATCCACGGCTCCATGATCTCGAGGGATTTTCTTAGAAAAGAATTCGACCGGCTGCCCGACCTCTACCGCGGGCGCAACCTGCCGCCCGGCGCGCTGGACGCATGGCGCGCGATCGACGTCGAGCGCCGCGAGGTCATCACGAAGATGGAGGCGGCTCGCGCCGAGAAGAACTCGGTCTCCGAGAAGGTGGGCGCCCTGCGCCGCGCAAAGCAGGACGCAACGGAGCTGCAGGAGCGGTCGAAGTCGCTCGCGGCCGCCATTCTCTCCTTCGAAGAATCCCTGAAGGCGCTCGATGCGCGCTTCGCCGCCATCGAGGAGACGCTCCCGAACGTCCCGCACGCCTCCGTTCCCGAGGGCGCCGACGAGAGCGCGAACGTCGTCGTGAAGACGTGGGGCGAGCCGACGAAGTTCGACTTCGCGCCGCTCGCGCACTGGGACCTCGGCCCGGCGCTCGGCATCCTCGACTTCGAGCGGGCCGCGAAAATCACGGGCTCGCGCTTCACCGTCCTCAAGGGCGGGGCCGCTCTCCTCTCCCGCGCGCTCATCCAGTTCTTCCTCGACGTCCACACGAAAGAGCACGGCTACACGGAGCTCCTGCCGCCGTTCATCGTGAACGCGCCGTCGCTCTTCGGGACGGGGCAGCTCCCGAAGTTCGAGGCCGACCTCTTCCGCCTCGAGGGCACGGACTGGTACCTCACGCCGACGGCGGAGGTGCCCGTCACGAACATGCACCGCGACGAGATCCTTCCGGAGAGCGCGCTCCCGATCTCTTACTGCGCGTACACGCCGTGCTTCCGCGCCGAGGCCGGCGCCGCCGGCAAGGACACGCGCGGGATGATCCGGCAGCACCAGTTCGACAAGGTCGAGCTCGTGAAGTTCGCGAAGGCGGACGCGTCGTACGACGCGCTCGAGACCCTCACGCGAGACGCCGAGTCGATCCTCGAGAAGCTCGAGCTCCCGTACCGCCGCCTCGCGCTGTGCCGCGGCGACCTCGGGTTCGCGTCCGCGAAGACGTACGACCTCGAGGTCTGGCTGCCGGGACAGGACGCGTACAAGGAAATCTCCTCGTGCTCGAACTTCGAGGATTTCCAGGCGCGCCGCGCCGCGATCCGCGTCAGGGTCGATTCGGGCGGAAAGCCCCGCAACGAGCTCGTCCACACGCTGAACGGCTCGGGTCTCGCGGTCGGCCGGACGCTCGTCGCGATCCTCGAGAACTACCAGAGGAAGGACGGCTCCGTCGCCATCCCGAAGGCCCTCCAGCCGTACTGCGGGGGGAAAACGGAGATCTCGAAGGGCTGAGGCTGGCGGAGGAGGAGGGATTCGAACCCCCGGTACCTTTCGGTACAGCGGTTTTCAAGACCGCCGCCTTAAACCACTCGGCCACTCCCCCGAAACGAGACGCCCGGGGGCGATTATCTCCTCTCCCTGCTAGACTTCGCGGCCCGGCGCCGCCACGGACAGGTGGGTGAGTGGCTTAAACCAGCGGTTTGCTAAACCGCCGTAGGGCTTTAAAACCTTACCGGGGGTTCGAATCCCCCCCTGTCCGCCAGTTCCGGCCGGCCCTGAAACTTTCCGGGCCGAAAAGCCGTAACAACAGGCGGGGACAGCAGTTGCGCGGGAAGGGAGCGGTTCCATGAGCACGCGGATCAAGGCGGCGATCGCCATCGGGGTCGTCGCGATCCTGGGCATCGTCATCTGGGCGTCGATCGCACGCAAGGACAAGAACCTCGTGCGGGTCACGACGGCCAGGGTCGCGAAGGCCCCTCTCGTCGCGACCGTGAGCTGCAACGGCCGGGTGCAGGCCAAGACCCACGTCGACATCTCCTCCCAGGTCATGGGCCAGATCGTGACGCTCGCCGTGCGCGAGGGCGACATCGTCAAGAAGGGCGACCTCCTCCTCCAGATCGACAAGGTCCAGTACGACGCGAACGCGCGGGCGACGCAGGCGGCGCTCGACGCCCTCTTCGCGCAGCGCGATGCCGACCGCTTCACGCGCGAGCAGGCCGACCGGGATCTCGAACGCACGAAGAAGAACTTCGAAGCCCACATCGAGTCCGAGCAGAACCTCCAGAAGGCCCAGCTCGCGCTCGACTCCTCGAAGGCGGCCGAGGTCGCAGACGACCGGAGGATCGAGCAGGCGCGGCAGAACCTTCTCGCGAACAAGGACAGCCTCAACAAGACGACGATCGTCTCGCCGATCGACGGCGTCGTGACCGCCAAGCCGGTCGAGCAGGGCGAGAACGCGATCGTCGGGACGATGAACAACGCGGGGACGGTGCTCTTGACCGTGTCGGACATGTCCGTCGTCGAGGGCGAGATGGAAGTCGACGAGACGGACATCCCGCACGTGAAGCTCCGCCAGAAGGCGACGCTCACGTTCGACTCGTACCCGGACAAGAAGTTCGACGGCGTCGTGACGGAGATCGGCGGCAGCCCGATCACGAAGTCCGCGCTCGGCACGGACTCCTCGGCCGTGAACTTCAAGGTCAAGGTCGAGGTCGTGAACCCGCCGTCCAACATCCGGCCGGGCTTCTCCGTCTCCGGGAAGATCGAGACGGACCGCCGTGAATCGACGCTCGCGATCCCGATCCCGGCGCTCGTCGTCGCGGACCCGGCCTCCCTCGAGCGCGTGAAGCCCGGCGCGAAGGCCAAGCCGCCCGCCGGCGCCGCGGTCGCCGCTCCCGTTCCCGCCGTAGCGGGCGCGGCCGAGAAGAAGAAGGACGTCGAGGGCGTCTTCGTCGTCACGAAGGCCGGCACGGTCGAGTTCAGGAGGATCAAGACCGGCATCAACGCCGACCTCCAGACGGAGGTCGTCGAGGGCCTCGCCGAGGGCGACGAGATCGTCACGGGCCCCTTCAAGGCGCTCCGGCAGCTGAAGATCGGCGACCGCGTGAAGGTCGACAACTCCACCCCGGCGCCGGACGCCGACAAGAAGTCCTAGGGCGGCCATGCTGATCGGGGAGCTCCTGCGCGTCGCGTGGAAGGCGGTCACGGCGCACAAGCTCCGCTCGTTCCTGACGCTCCTCGGCGTCATCATCGGCGTCATGACCGTCATCGCCGTCGTGGCGGTCATCTCGGGCCTCAACAACTATGTCGCGACGAAGATCTTCTCGCTTTCGCCGGACGTCTACGTCGCGACGCGCTGGGGGATCATCACGTCGCGCGAGGAGTTCCTCGCGGCCCTGAAGCGCAAGCCCGTCTCGAAAGTCGAGCTCGACCAGGTCCTGCGCCTCGCGAAATCCGCCGAGAGGATCGGCGCCGCATCCTCCGTGACGCGTCTCGCCCGCTACGGCAGCGCCAAGCTCTCCGACGTCCAGATCTCCGGGACGACCGCGAACGTCAGCGAGATCCGGAACCTCGACCTAGAGTCCGGGCGCTTCTTCACCGAAACCGAGAACGAGCACCGCGCGTTCGTCGCCGTGATCGGCTCGGACGTCAAGGACGAGCTCTTCCCGCGCCTCGACCCTCTCGGCCGTACGTTCACGCTGAACGGGATGCCGTTCGAGATCATCGGCGTCCTCGCGAAGCAGGGCTCGGTCCTCGGCCAGAGCCAGGACACCGTCGTCTACATCCCGCGCGAGACGCTCTGCAAGGCCTGGGGCGCGATCCGGAACATCGCGATCTACGTCCAGGCGAAGGGCGGCGTCCCGGGAGTCCCCGCGTCGATGGACGAGATGAGGTCGATCTTCCGCGCGATCCGGCACGTGAAGCCCGACGCCCCGGATCCGATCTCGTTCGTGAACGCCGACGCGGTGCAGGTCGTCTGGAAGACGATCACGGCCGCCGCGTTCGCGCTCCTCGTCTTCATCAGCGGGATCTCGCTCGTCGTCGGCGCGATCGTGATCGCGAACATCATGCTCGTGTCCGTCATCGAGCGGACGAAGGAGATCGGCCTGCGCCTCGCCGTCGGGGCGAAGAAGCGCGACATCCTCTTCCAGTTCCTTCTCGAGGCGGGCCTCCTCGCGCTCGGCGGAGGGGTCCTCGGCGTCTTCTTCGGGTGGGTGATCGCGCTCTGCGTCGACGCGTTCTCGCCGCTCCCGACCCTCGTGACGCCCGGCCTCGTCGTCTCCGGCCTCGTCCTCGCGACGCTCACGGGCGTCATCGCGGGCGTCTTCCCGGCGATCAAGGCCTCGCGGCTGACGCCGATCGAAGCCCTGAGGTTCGAGTGAGGCTCGGGTGATCGCGCGCTCGCTCGACGTCGTCCGCCGCGTCTTCACCGAGAACCTGAGGTTCGCGGTCGTCGCGCTGCGCGCGCACAAGCTCCGCGCCTTCCTCACGATGGTGGGCATCGTGATCGGCGTCTGGACGGTCATCGGGATGGTGTCGCTCGTGACGGGCTTCGACCGCTCGCAGACGGAGGCGTTCTCGTCGTTCGGAACGACACTCGTCCAGTTCCAGAAGTTCGAGCCGCGCTTCGGCCCGGGCCACCGGACCGAAGAGGAGCGCAAACGCCGGGACCTCACGCTCGAGGACGCGCAGGCGCTCCAGGAGATGTGCCCGTCCATCCTCGCCGTGTCCCCGGAGCGGTACATGTGGACCCCTTCGGCCGTGAAGGCGAACGGCGTCGAGGCGAACGCGCCCCAGGTCGGCGGCGTGAACCAGAACTACGCGATCTGCAACAACTGGGAGATCAAGGACGGCCGGAACATCACGGAAACGGACGTCCTGCACGCGACGGACGTCGCGGTCGTCGGGCAGGACGTCATCGAGTCCCTCTGGAAGGGCAAGGACCCGCTCGGCCAGGTCCTCACGATCAACGGCAAGCGCGTGCAGGTCGTCGGGACGTTCGTGAAGAAGGGTTCGTCGGGCTTCGGCGGGCAGCCCGACAACATCGTCGTGATCCCGATCTCGACGTTCGACCGCCACTTCCCGCAGACGAAGAACTCGCACGACGACACGATTCACATCGCGACGATCCCGCGCTCGCCCGAGCTCGTCGACAAGGTCATCGAGGAAGGGACGGCGCTCCTCCGGGCGCGCCGAAAAGTCCCGTTCAACGCGCCGAACGACTTCGCGATCTTCACCGCCGAGAAGATGCTCGCCCAGATGCAGGGGATCACGAACGCGATCTCCGGCGTCATGGTCCTCATCGCGGCGATCGCGCTCCTCGTCGGCGGCGTCGGCGTCATGAACATCATGCTCGTGTCCGTGACGGAGCGGACGAAGGAGATCGGCCTCAGGAAGTCCGTCGGAGCCCTCCGGCGTGACATCTCCCTCCAGTTCCTCACGGAAGCGATGACGCTCACGGCCCTCGGCGGCGCCGCCGGCGTCGTCCTCGGCATCCTCACGTCGCTCCTCATCAAGACCGTCTCGAGCCTCAGGACGGAGACGCCTCTCTGGAGCATCCTCCTCGGCCTCGGGGTCTCCGTCTCGATCGGCCTCTTCTTCGGAATCTACCCCGCGATGAAGGCGGCCCGCTTGAACCCGATCGACGCCCTGCGCTACGAGTAGCCCGACCGGTTACCATCCGTCCGTGGCCGCGCTCCCGAAAGACGTCCAGGTCCTCGGCGACGAGCTCGCGATCGTGTGGGCGGACGGCGCCGAGACGTACCTGAAGCTCGTGGATCTCCGCCGCCTTTGCCCGTGCGCGTCGTGCGCGGGCGAGGCCGATCTCCTCGGCCGCGTCGCGAAGGGTCCCGAGAAACCGCTCACGAAAGAGTCGTACGTCGCGCGCGGAACGTCGCCCGTGGGCGGCTACGCCCTCCAGATCTTCTGGGGCGACGGCCACGCGGACGGGCTCTACACGTATGCGCGCCTGAGGGCCTGGGGCGAGAACCCGCCCGAGCTCCCGCCGGTCACGGCTTTCCCGCTGCTGCCGACGGTTTGACCTCGAGCGCCTTCTTCACGAGCTTGCTGAACTCCGGATATCCCTTGCCCTTCGTCGCGGAGACGTAGAGCGCCGCGACGGCTCGCGGCCCGGCCGCGAGGGCGGCGAGGAACGTCTCGCGCCCCGCGAGGCGCAGGAGACCGTCCGTCATCTGGGCGCCGACGATCGCGGGGTAGCGCTGCCAGAAGTCGCCTTTGCCCGCGTTCTGGAACATCTCCTGGCGCTGCGCGTCCTTCGCCTTGCCGTCGAGGAGGATCTCGGCCGCCCTGTTCCAGCGCGCGAAGTCCCGCGCAATGGGCTCCCCGAGGAGCGGGGAGAGCGGGAAGAACTCGTCGGGGACGAGGAAAAGCGTTCCCGGACCCTCGGCGACGGTGCGCGCGAGGAGCGCGTCGAAGTCGAGAGCTTTTTCGCTTCCGGGCCATGCGGGCGTCTTCCTCACGTTCGACTCGAAGAGCGCGCGCCAGGCTTCGGCCGACGTCCCGCGCAGGAGCTTCAGGAGGACCTCGCGCGGCTCCGGCGCCGCCGAGACGTCGCCGACGAGGCGCGGCAGGTCGGCGGCGAGAACGATCTCGCCGCCGCCGTTCACGGCGACGATCTCGGCGAACCCCGAGATCGCGAAGAATGGCACGATCACGACGCGGGCCTTCACGGGCGTCGCGCCGGGAAGGATCGACCCGACCCGCTTCGCCTCGACCGCCGCGAGCGCCGGGCCGGCGCCTTCCATTTCGTCGAGGAGCTTCGCGAAGAACGGGCCGCGCGCGATGAAGGACGAAAAGAGCGGATCCGGCGTTCCCGCGACCGCGGCGACGAGCTTGCCGTAGTAGTCGTCGGGAGAGAGGCTCTGCGCGCGGATCGCCTGCGTCGCGTGGCCCGAGGCCTTGAGGCGCCGGAGCGCCGCGGTGGGCCCCGGCGCTCCGGAGAGCAGGCCGAGGACGTCCCGCGCCGGCTGGGTGTCGATCGTGAAGACGATCTCGTGCGGCGTCTTCGCCCCGAGGTCGAACGGCGGGCCGGGGAACGTGTCGGAGCCGGCCCCGGGCCGGGCCGTGAGTGCCGCCAGGACTCCGAGGAGGCACGCGGCCGCTCCCGCGAGCGGGGATCGGGCCTCAGCCAAGGATCGCCTCCAGGGCGCGCGGCGTGTCGGAGAGGTCCGGAAGGACGACGTGGGCCCCGGCCTCGGCGAGCCTCCCTGCGGGCGTCTTGCCGGTCGCGACCGCGACGATTCGCGCGCCGAGGGCGAGGGCGCAGGCGACGTCCTGCGGGGCGTCGCCCACGACGACGCAGTCCGATCCTTCGAACGGGAATCCGAGCCGGCGGGCTTTCGCGAGGGCGATCGGGCCGAGCTCCTCGCGGCGGGGCGCCTCGTCGCCGAAGGCTCCGAAGGCGAAGAGATGCCAGAGGCCGACGGCCGAGAGCTTGATGCGCGCCCCGCGCTCCACGTTTCCCGTCAGAAGCGCAGGCACCGCCCCGGCGCTTCGCGCGACGCCCTCGAGGACGGCCGCGACGCCGGGCTTGAGGACGGGCCGCTCGAGGGCGAGCGCCTCCTCGAGGCGGTCGAGGTAGATCTCGAGCGCTTCGGCGCGGCGGCTGAGGACCGTCTCCTCAGGGACGCCCGCTCCCACGAGGAGGTCGCGGATGATCATCGGGTCGAGCTTTCCCTCGAACGCGAACGTGTCGATGTCGCCGCACGTTCCGAACACCTCCGTCAGCGCGGCCGCGAAGACCGAGCGCGCGGCGAGGCCGCCCGACAGGAGCGTCCCGTCGATGTCGAACAGGACGAGCCGCGCCCGCGGCGCCGGCGCGGCGCTCACGGACCCTCCGCCGGGCCGAGGCGGGCGGCGACGGAAGAGACGAAGTCGAGGAACACGCGTCTCCAGTACGGCCAGTCGTGCACCCCGGTTTCGAGGCGGACCTCGTGCGCGAGTCCCATGGCCGAGGCGAAGCGATCGAAGAACCCGGCAATCTCGGAGAGGCGGTACTTGTCCTCCGTCCCGCAGCGCACGAGGACGAACGGGGCGCGGCCCGCGAGGGAAGCGTCGTCGAGAAGCATCTGATAGACGTCGTCCCTGCGGAGGACGTTGGCGACCGGGTCGGCGCCGAAGACGGCCTCGAGCGACGGCCGGATGAAAAACGGCATCGCGGCGACCGACGGCGCGCTGAGCGGCTCGATCGCGGGCGAAAGGCCGCCCGCCGCCGCGAAGAGACCGGGCCGGGCGAGTGCCCAGCGCAGCGCGCCGTAGCCGCCCATCGAGATCCCGGCGACGAGACGGCTCCCGCGTCCGGCGCGCGTGCGGTACGTCCGGTCCACGAACGGGACGAGGTCGTCCGAGAGGAACGAAGCCATCCTTCGCGATCCGTCGTACGCGTCGACCCACCACGTCCCGGTCCCGCGCGGGCACACGACGAGGATCTCGGGCAGCCGGCCGCCGCGCATCGCCGCGTCGAGCGCGTCGGCGAGGCCCTGCCGGACGAGCACCGCCTCGTCGCCCTGCCCGTCGTGGAGGAAGTAGAGGACCGGGTACCGGCGGAGGGGCTCGGCGTCGTACGACGGCGGCGTCAGGACGAGGACGGGAACGGAGCCGGGCATGTTCCGCGTGGGGACGCGCTCCTCGCGCCGCCCCGCGCGCGCGGGCGCCGCCGCGAGAAGGACGAGGGCGGCGGGCGCGAAGGCGAGTCCGCGTCTCATGCCGGGATTGTAGGGGCCTGCTAACCTTTCGACATGTCCTCCGGCATTCTCGAGGGGCAGACCGCCGTCGTGACGGGCGGCGGGCGCGGAATCGGCCGCGCAATCGCGCTCGCGTTCGCGCGCGAGGGGGCGACGGTCGCCGTCGCCTCGCGCTCCGCCGACGAAGTGGAGCGGACGGCGGCCGAGATCCGCGGCCGGGGAGGGCGCGCGCTCGCGCTCCCGACGGACGTGATGTCGCGGGCGGCCGTCGAGGCCCTCGTCTCGAGGACGCTCGAGGAAACGGGCCGCCTCGACGTCGTCGTGAACAACGCGGGTGTCTTCGTCTGGCGCGCGTTTGCGCAGCTCGAAGAGGAGGACTGGGACCGCATCCTCGACACGAACCTCAAGGCGGCCTACCTCCTGACGCGGGCCGCGCTCCCCGCGCTCACGGCGGCCCATCCCGGCCGCGTCGTGAACGTCGCGTCGATCCACGGCTCCGTCACCGAGGCGAACGTCGTCGCGCACTGCGCAGCGAAGTTCGGCCTCATCGGGCTCACGAAGGCGCTCGCGGCGGAGTTGCGCGGCGCAGGGATCACCGTGAACGCCGTGAGTCCCGGGGCGACGGACAACAAGAGCCTCGACGCCGACCCGCCCGCCCACGCCCATCCCCTGAAGGAGAAGCTCCGCGCCGCGGACGTGGCCGAAGCGGTCCTCTTCCTCGTGTCGCCTTCCGCCGCGACGATCACGGGCGCCGTGCTCGACGTCTGGGGCGGAACGTCCGTCGGCATCCGGACGTGAGCGGCCGGCCCGCGGCCGGGGGACCGGCCTAGTCGACGAGGCCTTTGGCCTTCAAGTCCTTCCGGACGGTCTTCGTGACGTCCTTGACGGTCTCGCGCGCCGAGTCGGGGTTCTTCGTCTGCGTCGAGCCGCCCCAGACGAGTTTGTCCGTGGACAGGTCGTAGATGTTCGTCTCGAGCGTCACGTACGTCTGCGCCTTCGTGTAGCTCGTGTTCGCGGCGACGTACGGGACGCCCCAGCTGCCGCCCCAGTAGCCGTAGTACACGTCGAACGTCCAGTAGTACTGCGGCATGGCGGCGCCGGCCTCGCGCGTCACGCCGCCGTCCCCGCCGAGCGCGCGGAGGAGGATCACGGCGTCGAATCCGCCCGCCTTGATCTTCGCGATCGCCTTTTCCTTGTCGGCGGACTCGGCTTCCGAGAGGACCGTGTAGCCCCGCGTGCACGCGGTCTTCACGATGTTCTTGCAGATCTCGTCCTCGGCGGTCCGGCGGAGGGACGCGTCCTTCGTCGCGACGATCGCGAGGACGTTCTTGAACTTCATCTTGCCGAAGTTCGCGTCGGCCCAGCTGTTCACGATCTTCGTGCCGGCCTGTGCGGAGGCGGCGAGGGCGAGCGAGGCGCAGGCGGCGAGGGACGCGAGCGTGGCGCGGCGGGTCATCATGTCGTGGAGCTTAGCCGAACGGCGGTGCTACAGTGATTTCGGCGCGCACCGGCCCTGCACCTGCCCGTAGCTCAGCTGGATAAGAGCATCGGCCTTCTAAGCCGAGGGTCGGGAGTTCGAATCTCCCCGGGCAGGCCACACTTTTCCGCCAGATCAAGTCGAGGCAGGGAAGAGTCGTTGGCCGAGCGGTTTCGGGGCGCGAGCGGTAGGATTCCTAAGAGAAAAACCCTGTGCGTTGGTGCTGGCTAGGAATCGCCACGCTCCTTCTGTCGGCGTTGAACGGTGTGGCCGCCCCGCCAGACTCCGTGATGGAGGCGTGGTTCAAGGTGAACTTCGCCTCTATCCGAGAGAGCCAGGCCGGAGGCTCAGGATGGGCCGTGTACACTTTCGAGATCACACCGGCTTCGGACATGCGCATTCACATCACTACCTTCGAAGACGGAAAGACAACCGAGGGGACCTTGATGCTCGTGTCGGGGGTCCTTCTCTCCAAGGACCTGCGGCTTGAGCCGGGTTACGAGATCGATGCCATCGACGGCCCCGCTCTGACGCTTCAACTCGTGAACAAGCTCCTCGCCTTTGGTGCCGGTAAAGCCCCGTCTGAACTCACCGGGCACCTAAGCGTCAATCTGACCGAGAAGACGACGCCGATTCATGTCAGCACAACCAGCGCAGAAGGAACGTATCCGGTGCCGTGGGGCTTAGTCGGGTCGATAGAGGCCGTCTCTCCGAATTCCGTGTCCTTCGATCTGACGCACTCAGGCAGGATCGACACTCACGAGGAGAAGGTCCGATACGTCGGGCGGTGGGAGAATCGCTCGAAGCCGCCTGAGCTTTCGGATTCGCTGCCGCTGGTCGGCTGGAAGACGTTCTTCCTCGG